>DASWER010000515.1:0-7677 GCA_036394655.1 Burkholderiales bacterium | reverse complement strand
TCGACCTACGAGGACGAGTGCGAGGCGCAGCCGACCGCGAAAAAGAAAATCATGGTGCTCGGCGGCGGCCCGAACCGCATCGGCCAGGGCATCGAGTTCGACTACTGCTGCGTGCACGCCGCGCTCGCGCTGCGCGAAGATGGTTTTGAGACCATCATGGTGAACTGCAACCCGGAGACGGTCTCGACCGACTACGACACCTCCGACCGGCTGTACTTCGAGCCGCTCACCATGGAAGACGTGCTCGAGATCGTCCACCTGGAGAAGCCCTGGGGCGTGATCGTGCAGTACGGCGGCCAGACACCGCTCAATCTCGCGCGCGGCCTGGCCGCCGCGGGCGTGCCGATCATCGGCACCAGCGCCGATTCGATCGACGTCGCCGAAGACCGCGAGCGCTTCCAGAAGCTGCTCGAAAAGCTCAAGCTGCGCCAGCCGCCCAACCGCACCGCGCGCTCGGCGCCCGAGGCGGTGAAGCTCGCCGAGGAGGTCGGCTATCCGGTGGTGGTGCGGCCGAGCTACGTGCTGGGCGGCCGCGCCATGGAGATCGTGCATCAGCAGTCGGATCTCGAACGCTACATGCGCGAAGCGGTCAAGGTGTCGAACGATTCGCCCGTGCTGCTGGACCGCTATCTCACGGACGCCATCGAGGTCGACGTGGACTGCGTTTGCGACGGCACCGATGTGCTGATCGGCGGCATCATGGAGCACGTCGAGCAGGCGGGCGTGCATTCGGGCGACTCGGCCTGCTGCCTGCCGCCGCATTCGCTCGCGAGCCATATCGAGCGCGAGCTCAAGCGCCAGACCGCGGTGCTCGCCCGTGCGCTCAAAGTCATCGGCCTGATGAACGTGCAGTACGCCATCCAGCGCGACACGGTGTACGTGCTCGAGGTGAACCCGCGCGCATCGCGTACCGTTCCGTACGTCTCCAAGGCCACCGGCCAGGCGCTCGCCAAGATCGCGGCGCGCTGCATGGCGGGCAAGACGCTGCGCGAGCAGCACGCCGAGGAGATCACGCCGACCTATTTCTCGGTCAAGGAAGCGGTGTTCCCCTTTGCACGCTTTCCGGGCGTCGATACTATCCTCGGGCCGGAGATGAAATCCACAGGAGAGGTCATGGGCGTGGGAGAAACGTTTGGCGAGGCGTTCGTGAAGTCGCAGCTCGCCGCCGGCGTGAAGCTGCCAAGCGGCGGCAAGGCGTTCATCAGCGTGCGCGACGGCGACAAGCTCGCCGCGGTGCAGGTGGCGCGCGACCTGGTGGACCTCGGCTTTTCGATCCTGGCGACGCGCGGCACGGCGGGCGTGCTGATGTCGCACGGCATCCCGGTCGCCCAGGTGAACAAGGTCGCCGAGGGCCGCCCGCACATCGTCGACATGATCAAGAACAGCGAGGTCGCCTTCATCGTCAATACCGTGGAAGCGACGCGCACCGCCGCAACCGACTCGCGCGCGATCCGCGTCACCGCCTTGGCACGCCGAGTCACGTATTACACGACCATTGCCGGCGCCAAGGCCGCCTGCGCCGGGATGAAGCACCATCTCGCGAGCCTCGAGCCCTATCGGCTGCAGGACCTGCATGCGCGGCTGCGCCACGCGCGGGCCGAACCGGTGGTTTCATGAAGGCGCCCATGACCCTGCGCGGCGCGGAGCTGCTGCGCAGCGAGCTGCAGACCCTGAAGAGCGTCGAGCGTCCGCGCGTCACGCAGGCAATCGCCGAGGCGCGCTCGCACGGCGACCTTTCCGAGAACGCCGAGTACGACGCCGCGCGCAACCAGCAGGGCATGATCGAAGCGCGCATCCGCGACATCGAAGCCAAGCTCGCCAACGCGCAGGTGGTCGATCCGCGGCTGGTCGACGCCGAAGGGCGCTGCGTGTTCGGCGCGACGGTCGATATCGAGACCGACGGCGAAAAGGCGACCTGGCAGATCGTCGGCGAGGACGAGGCCGACATCAAGGCGAGCCGCATCTCGTACTCCTCACCCATCGGCAAGGCCCTCATCGGCAAGGAGCCCGGCGAGATCGTCGAGGTGCACACGCCCGGCGGCGTGAAGCGCTACGAGATCATCGACGTGCGCTACGAGTAGTTCAGGGCAGACTGTCCGTGAACGGCTTCGCGGCGGGGCTTGGCGAATTGCGCTAAGTTAGGGGGAAGGGAGGCCAAAATGACTCGATCGCAAATACGTTGTGCTCTGGCTGCAGTTGCCGTCTCCGCATTCTGTTGCGGTAACGCCGGTGCGCAGGGCGCGCAACCGGATGCGGGTTCCATCAAGCGAGTCGTGATCGATTCGGAAATACCCCAGCCGGAGATCCCGCTGATCCAGAGCCCGGGCAATTTCAAGGCTTTCCTGATCGGCGGCGGCATCGGCGCCGCCATCGATCAGACGAGCGCCGGCAAAGCTTTCCGGGAATACATGCGCAAGAACAACATCGACATCTCGAAGATCGTGCTCGAAAGCTTCAAGCGCGTCATCGAGGAGGACAAGACTTTCGCGCTCGGCGCGGACGCCGACACGAAGCTCAAGCTGGCGATCAATTCCTACGGCTTCGGTGCGTCAGGATTCATGGGCGGCAGCGAGAGAAGGCCGCTGATCAACATCACGGCCTCGCTGGTTTCCAGCACGGGTAACGTGGTCTGGAAGAAGACCGACTACATCACGAATCTTTCCAAGCTCACTCAGGTTTACACCTACGAGCAGCTGGCCGAGAACCCGCAGCTGACCATCAAGTCCTTCGAGCAGGCGTCGGTGCTCGTGTCGCGACAGATTCTCTCGGGCTTAAAGCAGTAGCCTGCGCTTGGGCGGAATAGTGGGGCGGTGCAGCGCGTTAGCGGTACGGTGAGGCTGTTTCGCATAGCCGCAGCGGCTGCGATTGCGCTGAGTGCCTGCGCGGTCGACCGGCTGCCGCAGATCGCCGCACCCGGCATGGCAGCCACCGAGCTCGAGGCGCGCCTGGGCAAGCCGATCGCGCAAGGCGTTCTGCCCGGCGGCGAGAGCTACTGGGATTACAGCGTGCAGCCGATGGGCTACTACAACTACCGCGTCACCTTCGGCGCCGACGAGCGCGTGCGCGGCGTGCGCAATCTCCTCACCGCACAGAACATCGCGCGGCTCGAGCCCGGCATGACGCGCGCGCAGGTCGCCGAGATCGTCGGCACCAGCCTCGAGCCCGGCAGGTACGCCAACGGCACCACGTCGTGGAGCTACCGCTACGACGACGCCGGCGTCATCAAGCTGCTACACGTGATCTTCGATCCGAACGACCGCGTGCAGTCGACCTACTCCGAGTGGGACCCGCGCGTCTACTCGAAGAAGGGCGGCGGGCGCGGCGGCCGCTAACGGCCGCGCGACTAAGCGCGGGCCTTGTAGCGCTTCGGCACGAACGGCAATTTCGTAATGCGCACCGGCCGCCGCGCATCGCGCACCATGGCGAAGAGCTTCGCATTCTCGCCAAACTCCGAGCATACCGAGCCGAGCATGATCGCGCGCTGCGTTGACGGGGAGACAGTGCCGCTCGTGACGACGCCGGCTTCGCTGCCATCGGCGGCGACGAGCGCCGCGCCGTGCCGCACCGGCACCCCCTCCCCGCCCACCAGCCCGACCAGCCGGCGCGACACGCCTTCGCGTTGCTGGCGCAGGTAAACGTCCGCGCCGGGAAAGCCGCCTTCCTTCTTGCCGCCCGTGCGGCGCGAGCGGGCGATCGCCCAGCCGAGGCTCGCTTCCAGCACCGTGGTGTCTGCGTCCATGTCCTGGCCGTAGAGATGCAGCCCGGCCTCGAGCCGCAGCGTGTCGCGCGCGCCGAGGCCTACCGGCTTCACTGTCGGATTCGCTAGCAATTCTCGGGCGAGCCGTTCCGCGGATGCAAGCGGCACCGAGATCTCGAAGCCGTCTTCGCCGGTGTAGCCCGAGCGCGAGACCAGGCATTCGGCACGCGCGAGCTGGAAGGTTCCGGCGTGCATGAACGCGAGACTTCGCGCCGCGGGGAGCGCGTCCTCGGCAGCGGGTCCCTGGAGGGCGATCAGCGCGTCTTCGAGCAGCGTGAAAGACAGGTCCGGGCACAGCGCGCGCAGCAGCGCGAGGTCCTCCTCCTTGCACGAGGCGTTGACGACGATGCGCAGTTCGCCGGCGAGACGCGTCACCATCAGGTCGTCCTCGATGCCGCCGCGCTCGTTGAGCAGCAGTGAGTAGCGCTGCATGCCTTCCGGCCAGCCGTCGAAGTCGAGCGGCAGCGCGCGCTCGAGCGCCGCCTCGAGGCCGCGGCCCGTGACGCGCACCTGTCCCATGTGCGAGACGTCGAAGAGGCCCGCGTGGCTGCGCGTATGCAAGTGCTCGGCGCGCAGCCCCTCGCGATACTGGATCGGCATCTCGTAGCCGGCGAAGAGGGTGAAGCGCGCGCCGAGCTCGGCGTGCAGCGCGTTCAGCGGCGTGCGCTGCAGCGTGTCGCTAGGCATACGCCTCGACCGGCGGGCAGGTGCAAATGAGATTGCGGTCGCCCGCGGCGTTGTCGATGCGCTTCACCGGCGGCCAGTACTTGGCGGCGCGCAGCCACGGCGCGGGGAACACCGCCTGCTCGCGGCTGTAGGCGTGCGGCCAGTCGCCGGCGAGCTCGAGCGCCGTGTGCGGCGCGTTCTTCAGCGGGTTGTCGGTGCGGCTCCACGCGCCGCCTTTGATCTTCTCCAGCTCGGCGTGGATCGCGATCATCGCGTGGCAGAAACGGTCGAGCTCCTCCTTCGACTCGCTCTCGGTCGGCTCGACCATCAGCGTGTCGGCCACCGGGAACGAGAGCGTCGGCGAATGGAAGCCGTAGTCCATCAGCCGCTTCGCCACGTCCTCGGCGGTGGCGCCGCAGGTCTCCTTCAGCTTGCGCAGATCGAGGATGCACTCGTGCGCGACGCGTCCGCGCGCGCCCTTGTAGAGCACCGGGAAATGGGGCGCGAGCCTCGCGGCGATGTAGTTGGCGTTCAGGATCGCGACCTCGGTCGCCTTGCGCACGCCGCGCGCGCCCATCATGCGGAGATACATCCACGGGATGAGGAGGATCAGTGCGCTACCGTAAGCCGCCGCCGACACCGCGCGGCTCGCCTCGAGCGGATGCGCCGGCACGAACGGCGCGAGCTGCGGCGCCACCGCGATCGGCCCCATGCCCGGTCCGCCGCCGCCGTGCGGGATGCAGAAGGTCTTGTGCAGGTTGATGTGGCAGACGTCGGCGCCGAACAGCGCCGGCTTGGCGAGGCCGGCGAGCGCGTTCATGTTGGCGCCGTCCATGTAGACCTGGCCGCCGGCGTCGTGCACCAGCTGGCAGATGCGCACGATGCCTTCCTCGAACACGCCGTGCGTCGACGGGTAGGTGATCATCAGCACCGCGAGGCGCGCGCGATGCTCGGCGACCTTGCGCTCTAGGTCCGCGAGGTCGACGTTGCCGTTCTTGTCGCAGGCGACGACCACAATGCGCAGGCCCATCATCTGCGCGCTCGCCGGGTTGGTGCCGTGCGCCGAGGCGGGGATCAGGCAGACGTCGCGGGCGCCTTCGCCCTTCGCGGCGAAATAGCTGCGGATCGCGAGCAGCCCCGCGTACTCGCCCTGCGCGCCGGAATTGGACTGCAGCGAGACGCGCGCGAAGCCGGTGATCTCGGCGAGCATTGCCTCGAGCTCGCGCAGCATCTCGAGCGTGCCGCGCACCTGCTCGGGCGGCGCGAACGGATGCAGCACGCCGAACTTCGGCCACGAGAGCGGCAAGAGCTCCGCCGCGGCGTTCAGCTTCATGGTGCACGAGCCGAGCGGGATCATGGAATGCACCAGCGACAGGTCGCGGTTCTCCAGCCGCTTCAGGTAGCGCATCATCTCGGTCTCGGTGTGGTAGCGGTTGAAGACCGGATGGCCGAGCACCGCGTCCGTGCGGCGCAGCCGCTGCGCGATCGAGGCCGGCTCGACCGCCAGCTCGCGCGCTATGCGCTCGACCTGCGGCCGCTCGCCCGTCAGCACCTCGGCGACATCGGCGACGTCCTGCAACGTCGTGGTCTCGTCCAGGCTCACGGCGACGCGGGTGGCATCGAGATAGCGCAGGTTGATGCGCTTTTGCTTTGCGCGCGCCTTTACCTCCTCCGTCGCTCGCACGTTGAAGATCACGGTATCGAAAAATTCAGTGCTTACCGCGCGCGCACAGCTCGTAAGCAGGCGCGCCATGAAATTCACGCGCTGGGCGATGCGCGCGAGGCCGCGCGGCCCGTGATAGACGGCGTAGAAGCCTGCCATGTTCGCGAGCAGCGCCTGCGCGGTGCAGATGTTGCTCGTCGCCTTGTCGCGCCGGATGTGCTGCTCGCGCGTCTGCAGCGCCATCCGAAGCGCCGGCCGCCCCGCGGCGTCGCGCGACACGCCGATGATGCGTCCCGGCATGGCGCGCTTGTGCTCGTCGCGGCAGGCCATGAACGCGGCGTGCGGGCCGCCGTAGCCCATCGGCACGCCGAAGCGCTGTGCCGAGCCGATGGCGACGTCCGCGCCCATCGCGCCCGGCGAGCGCAGCAGCATGAGCGCGAGGAGGTCGGTGCCGACCGAGACCAGTCCCTGCACCGCGTGCACCGCGCCGATCATCTGCGACCAGTCGCGGATGCGGCCGTAGGTATCCGGATATTGGAGATGCGCGCCGAATACCGTCGCTGGATCCAGTCTCTGCGGATCGCCGGCGACGAGCTCGATGCCGAGCCACTGGGCGCGCGTGCGCATTACCGACAGTACCTGCGGATGCGCCGCGGCGTCGACGAAGAATGCGTTCGCCTTGCTCTTGCTGCTGCGCCGGATCATCGCCATCGCCTCGGCGGCGGCAGTGGCTTCGTCGAGGAGCGATGCGTTGGCCACCGGCAGCCCGGTGAGATCGATCACGAGCTGCTGGAAATTGAGCAGCGCTTCCAGGCGGCCCTGCGAGATCTCGGCCTGGTAAGGGGTGTAGGCCGTGTACCAGCCGGGGTTCTCCATCACATTGCGCTGGATCACCGCTGGGGTGTGTGTGCCGTAGTAGCCCATGCCGATGTAGCTGCGCCACACCTCGTTATGCACCGCGTGCGCGCTCAACTCGGCGAGTGCCTGCAGCTCGGTCTCGGGCTCGCCGAGCTTGAGCGGCTCCTTGAGGCGGATCGCCGCCGGCACCACCTCGCGCACCAGCGCGTCGAGCGACTCGACGCCGAGCGCCGCAAGCATCTCGCGTTGCGCGGCTTCATCGGGTCCGAGGTGCCGGCCGGCGAACTCCTCCTTGCCCAGGAGATCGGCGAGATCGTTCATACGCCCGCCGACTTCGCGTAGGCGTCTTTGCTCAAGAGCTCGGCGAGCTCGCCCTTGTTGCTCAGCCTGAGCTTGAAGAGCCAGCCCTTCTCATACGGCGATTCGTTCACCAGCTGCGGAGTCGCGGCGAGCTCGGCGTTCGCGTCGATGATCTCGCCCGACATGGGCGCATAGACGTCGGAAGCGGCCTTGGTCGACTCGACCACAGCGGCGCTCGCGCCGCGCGCGAGCTTCGCTCCCGGCTTGGGCAGCTCGACGTAGACCAGATCGCCGAGCTGCTCGGTGGCGAGCGCGGTGATGCCGACGGTGACGGTGCCGTCGCCGTTGTCCGCGATCCACTCGTGCGACGAGGTGTACTTCAGGTTCTCTGGAAGCTCCACGGCAGTCTCCAAACAATTCGGGGCCAGGGTCG
>DASWER010000514.1:0-2394 GCA_036394655.1 Burkholderiales bacterium | reverse complement strand
GCGGCCGCGCCATCCTGGCCGACGAGGTGGGCCTCGGCAAGACGATCGAGGCGAGCATCATCTACAAGGAGCTCGCGATTCGCGGGCTCGCCCGCCGCGTGCTGATCCTGACGCCGGCCTCGCTCGTGGGGCAGTGGCAGGGCGAGCTCGAGGAGAAGTTCTTCGAGCGCTTCGACACGCCGAGCGAGCCCGACGACTGGCTGAACGTCACCAAGGCGATCGTGTCGCACGACCGCGCGCGCTCGCGCCGGCATGCCGAGGAGATCCTGCGGCACCGCTGGGACCTCGTGATCGTGGACGAGGCGCACAAGGTCAAGAGCCAGCGCGGCGCGACCTACCAGTTCATTGAGAAAATCGAACGCGACTTCATCCTGCTGCTCACGGCGACGCCACTGCAGAACGACCTGCGCGAGCTGTACAACCTCGTCACGCTGCTGCGGCCGGGACAGCTCGGCACCTGGCCGGAGTTCCGCAAGGTGCATCTCGTGGCCGGCGACCACCGCATGCCCAAGGACCCCGCCGCCCTGCGCGCGCTGACGCACGAGGTGATGATCCGCACGCGGCGCACGAGCGTGATCGACGACCTGAACTTGCCGCCGCGCCGCGCGCGCCACCCCGAGGTCCGCCTGACCAAGGCCGAGGCGGACCTGTACCAGGGCACCACCGAGTTCCTGCGCCGGCTCTATCGGGAAGGCTTCGTCCAGCCGGCCGCGCAGGAGGAGGGAGATGACGGCACGGGAACCCGGAAGCGGACCCGGAGGGGGATCATCCAGCTCGCGGTCATCCACCTGCGCCAGCGGCTGTGCTCCTCCGCGCGCGCACTCGCCGAGTCGCTCGAGCACCTGGCGCAGGGCGAGCGCATCAACCCCGCGTACCGCACGATCGCGAAGCAGCTCGCCAAGCGGGCGAAGGGCATCAAGACGCACGCCAAGCTCACCGTGCTCACCGATCTGTTGAAAGAGACCCCCGACCGGGTGGTGGTCTTCAGCGATCACCGCCCCACCATTGAACTGATCGAAGAGCGCGTCACGAAGCTCGGTCGCAAGGCGATCGTCTACTGGGGCGCGCACTCGACGCCCGAGCGGGACAAACGCATCCGCGCGTTCCACGAGGACGAGCGCAGCGTGCTGATCGCCAGCCGCGCCGGCAGCGAAGGACGGAACCTCCAGTTCTGCAACGTGCTCGTGAACTACGACCTGCCCTGGAACCCGATGGTGGTGGAGCAGCGCATCGGACGGCTGCACCGGATCGGGCAGACGCGCGAGGTACACATCGTGAATCTCGCCGCCGCCGGGACGATCGAGGCGTACATCCTCCAGCTGCTCGACCGCAAGATCAAGCTGTTCGAGCTGGTGGTGGGCGAGCTGGACCTGATCCTCGGCGAATTCGGCGGCGCGCATACGTTCGAGGGCCGGCTCGCGGACGAGTGGCTCGCCTCCGAGAACGAAGAGGACTTCGCGCGACGAGTGGAGGCGATCGGCGCCGACATCGAGAAGAGCAGCGCGGTCGGCAAGGAGCAAGAGCAGCTGAACACCCTCATCGCGCCAGACGACAACGCCGTACGCCTCGAGCACCGGTTCCAGGAGCTGTCCGCCGCGGGTCGCCTGCGACTCGGCTACGGGACGAGCCACCTCGTCCGCGCCGCCGGCTGGGACGCCAAGCGCCAGCGGCTCGGCGTCCACGTGACGGAGGTGCTCGAGGCACTCAAGTCGATCGAGCGCATCGGGGGAGCGGCGGGAGGCGTCACGACGCACCAGCCGGCCGGTAGCCATCCCAAGTACGGTGAGCTGGTAAGGCTGAGCGGCGTGAGCAGCTCCGGACGCGCGATCGCGCTCGTGGCGCAGGTGGACCGTCTTCCCCTGGTCCTCGTCGACATCGAGGCCGACGCCGAGTGACCCAGCGCCCCAAGCCTAAGCCTAAGGCTAAGCCTAAGCCCAAGCGCCGGCGCGAGCCTGCTCTGCCGGCGCCGCAGGCGATCGGCGACGGCGATCCGCTCGCCGACGCGCGCATCCGGCCGCTGCTCCAGCGCTACTGCCGGCTCGCTGGTGTGAAGCAGGCCGCACTCGGCCCGGATCATTCCGAGCTGCGCTTGCCCCAGGCCGAACGCCCGTTTTTCAGGGACCGCGAATCCTTGCGCCTGGCGTTCTCGGTCGACGCGCTGGAGCGCGACCCGGATGCCGAGATCGCGGTGCTCGGCAGCCCCTTCCTCTCCCAGCTGCTCGAGGCCATTCGCGCGCGGGCGTCGCGCCTGTCGTTGGGTCTGATCGCGCCGGCCGGCGCGGGCGATCCGCGGCGCGTCGAGCTCGCGATTCCCGTACGGGACGGCACGGCGCGGGCGAGCGAGAAGCACCTGGCCGTGCATCCCATAGGGCGGCTGTTCGCGCGCGTCGTGCT
>DASWER010000513.1:0-1623 GCA_036394655.1 Burkholderiales bacterium | reverse complement strand
CGAGGAAGGCTTCGTGCTGCGCTACCGCACGCGCAAGTCGCTCGACGGATTGCCGCCCGGGGAGGGCGTGTTCCTCGCCTGCAGCTTCTGGCTCGCCGACTGCCTGATCCTGCTCGGGCGGCGCGACGAGGCGCGCGAGCTTTTCGAGCGCCTGTGCCGCCTCGCCAACGACGTCGGGCTGCTCTCCGAAGAATACGACCCGCGCTCGGGCCGCCACCTCGGCAACTTCCCGCAGGCCTTCTCCCACGTCGCGCTGGTCAACACCGCGATGAACCTGAGCGAAGAGGCGAAGCCGGTCGAGCAGCGCGCCGAGAAGAAAGCCGCGTGAAACGCGCTACGTAGTCGGGTCATCTACTGTTATTGGATGGGACCAGCGTCATGACCATGCTTCCTGCCGATGGCGCCAGCGTTACCGCGGCGTCCGATCCATCCTCGGTCAGCGGTCTCGAAAAAGTGCTGCGAGGCCTGTCGGTTTTCACCATGCTCATGACGGTGCCGCAAGTCCTTACCGTCTGGATTGGCCGTGACGCCGGCGGCGTCTCGCTCATTTCCTGGCTGTCGTATCTTCTTGCCGCATGCTTGTGGTTCGTCTATGGAGTTCAAAAACGCGACAAGACGATCTATCTCGCCTGCGTCGGCTGGGTGGTGCTCGACGCGGCGATCGTGGTTGGTGTCCTCGTCCATCGCTGACGCGATCCTCGCGGAACCTCGCGGCCGCCGGCGAGGTCCTAGCGGCATGACTTTGGAAGAAAAGCTCGACGAGGCGCTCAAGCAGACCTTTCCGGCCAGCGATGCGTTCTCGCTGACGCCAGCCAGCGAGAAGGACGCCAAGCCGCTCGAGCAGCGCGCCGAGGAAAAAGCCGCCTGAAACGTGCGGCCTGCGCGTAGCATCGCCAGGCCAACTTGAAACGCGCTCTCTTCGTGCTCACGCTCGCGGGCTGCGCCGCCGGCAATCCGGGCTTCTACGACGTCGCGCCGATCGAGGACGCGGGTCTCGCGCTGTGCGTCTGGTCGCGCCGCTATACGCCGCCGATCGTGTACACGGAAAGCGACTTCATCCGCGTCTACTTCGAGGCGACGGATCCCGCGACTTACCGGCGGGCGATCCCCGAGCCCTTCACCATGCCGCCGCGGCCGCTGGTGCGCGTGAGCGTCCTCGACTTCTACGGGATGGAGAACGGGCCGCGCTACCGCGAGTCCGAGATCTCGGTGCTCGCGCTCCACGAGGGACGGCCGGGCTGGGTGGTGCTGACGATGCCGGTGACCGACGGCGATGCTTGCGCCGGCGGCCGCAACGCGCTCGGCACCCCGAAGGTGATGCGCCGTGTCACGCTCGAGCGCGCCGATACGCACTACGTCGGCACGTCGTACGCCCGCGGGGGCCGCACGTCCGAGTTCAAGCTGCAACTGGAGATTGCCGAACCGGGCGCGGCGGCGCGCGAGCTGCTGCGCTTCGTCGCGCCGTTCCCCGATTACAACCTGCTGAACGGGCGCGTTATGACCTATGGCGGCCTGCGCCAGCCGGCGTACGAGCTCGAGGAGGCTGCGCCGGGAATCTGGAAAGTGCGCCTCGGCGAAGGCCGGCTCGACTACCCGAGGGAGCCGCAGAGCCTGCTGCATCGC
>DASWER010000512.1:0-2860 GCA_036394655.1 Burkholderiales bacterium | reverse complement strand
CCCGCCGTCGATCGCAATGACCGCGCCGCTGATGTGAGCGCCCAGGTCCGAGGAGAGGAAGAGCAGCGGTCCTGCAATCTCCTCCGGCGTGGCGGCGCGCCCGAGCGGGATGCCTTCGCCGATCGCCTTCCAGCGTTCTTCCGGCACGAGCTTGTTCAGGCGCGGCGTTCTCGTGAAGCCGGGGGCGATCGCGTTGACCCGCACGCCGCGCGGGCCGAATTCGAGCGCTGCGGCGCGCGCCATGTGGTGCAGCGCCGCCTTCGAGGCGCTGTAGACCACCTCGTTTGGCAGGCAGGCGACGCCTGAGATGGACCCGACGAACGTCACGGCGCCGCCGCCGCCTTCGGCGACCAGCGGCGCGCCGATCTGCAAGGCAAGGAACGCGTGCCGCAGGCCGACGTCGAATTGCCACTCGTAGTCCGCATCGGTGAAAGCCGACAGGGGCGCGAGCTTGGCCATGCCGACGATGTCGACGATCCCGCGCACCGCGCCGAACGAGCGGCGCGCCTGGTCGAAGACTCGCTCCATGTCCGGGCGCTTCGTCACGTCGGCGACACAAGGCTCGCCGTTGACCTCTCGGGCGATCTTGCTGGCGAGGTCGCCTTCCTTGTCGACGCACAGCACGCGGGCGCCGGCCTGCGAGAGCGCACGCGCCGTCGCTTCGCCGATGCCCTGTCCTGCGCCGAGGAGAACGATGCCTCGCCCATCGAGGCGCAGCAGGGCGGGAAAGTTAGTCGTCATAGAGGGCTTCCACGGAAGTGCGGCTGTGCTTGTCCACGCGCATGACGTATGGCATTATATCTTCCAAGGAAGATATTTTGGCAAGGGGGTCTGCCGGCGCGGGCGGTGACGGTTGCCCGGGGTGCTGGTACGCTGGTTAAAGATGGCACAGCGCACCCGCAAGCCTGGTCGATCGAAATCGAAAGAAGCTGCAACCGCGGGCCGCCGCCTTGCCGGAAAGAGCTTCATCGAGCTCATTACCGTGCAATGGCAACGCGAACGAGGTGACCTGGATCTCTCGAGCTTCCTGCTGGCCATCTACTTGATGCGTCTCGGGACGATGATCGAGCGGGACTTCGACCGCCTCTGCCAGCGGGACTACCGCATCAGCGGATCCGACATGCGCGTTTTGTTTGCGCTGCGGCGCGGCGGTCCCCCTTATGTCAAACGACCAACGGACCTTTTCAAGGCATTGCTCGTGACTTCGGGGGCCATGACCAAGAAGGTGGATCGGCTGGCCACGCTTGGCATGGTGGAGCGCGTGCAGGATCCCGGACATCTCGGCGGGTTTCTCATCCGCTTGACGAAGAAAGGCTTCCGCGTCGCCGACGAAATGGTCGAAACCCTGGCGAAGCGATCGGCCATCGATCCGGCGATGGGGCAGTTCACGCCCACGGAGCGCGAGCAGGTCGGCCGCTTCGCGCTGCGCATGCTGGTCGCGCTGGAAGCGGCCGGGGCCTTCGAGGGCCCCGGCTCGAGCGAGGAGAGCTAGAGCTCGGGCGGCAGGCCGGTGGAGGTCGACGCCCGGTGCTTCTCCATCGCCGAGACGAGGAGCTTGCGATCCCGCTTCTCCAGCGTGCGGAGGATCTCGTCGTGCTCGTCTACGGTCCGCAGACGCGCCTCGGGCGAGGACATCCGTAGAGCGATAAAGGGCTCGCCGAGGACCCACAACCGGTGCACCTCGTCGAGGATGACGCGGTGGGGCGAGAGAGAGAAGATCTTGAAGTGGAAATCGCGGTTCTTGCGCATGAGCGGTGTCCACTCCGCCGCGGCGGCGTGCTTGCGCATCTCCTGATTGAGCTTTTTCAGCTCCTTCAGGTCCGCCGGGGTCGGCCATTCCATCGAGTCCAGGAGCTCGTCCTCGAGCAGCTGCAGCATGCGGCGAATCTGCGCCAGCTCGCTCGGCGCGCGTTTGGCGACGAAGTAGCCTTGGTGCGGCCGGTGCAGCAATAGCCCCTGGTCGGCGAGGACGTTCAGCGCCTCGCGCAGCGGCACCCGGCTGAAGCCGAGCTGGTCGGCCATCTCCTGCTGCCGGATCTGCTCGCCCGGCGACAGCTCCCCGGTAACGATCAGGGCGCGCAGGCGATCGAGCGCCTGCTCCATGACTTTCGCTCGTGCGGGTTCGATGACGCTGCTCACGCCGGGCAGCATACCATCGCTTGACAGGCAAGATTGAATTCAATATCGTATGCATATTAGCACCCCCTGAAGCATCCTCGGAGGAGGAATGGATTCAGCGCTGCGCCGGCAGACCCTGGGCGACCTGCTCCGCCGGACCCGGAAGCGTTTCCCGCAAAAGACGGCCATCCGCTGCGGCGCCACCGTCTGGACGTACGCGGAGTTCGACGACGTGTGTAATCGTCTGGCCGCAGGCCTTGCGGCCACTGGAGTCGGCCCCGGCGATCGCGTCGCCATCATCGCCCGCAATTCGCATGCGTTTGCCGCACTGCGTTTCGCCCTCGCCCGTGTCGGCGGCGTTCTGGTGCCGATCAACTTCATGCTGAGCGCGGCCGAGGCGCAGTTCATCCTCCAGCATTCCGGGGCGAAGGCGCTGTGCGTGGACAGCGAATTCGCCGAGATCGGCCGGGCCGCCGCGCGTGAGACGAGCGTCGAGCGGCTGGTCTGGCTACCGAGCGAAGAGGCAACCGCGCCGGCGAAGGGCATGTCGAGCTACGACGCCTTGCTGGACCATGGCCCGAATCCGCCGGAGCACGACCTGGACGCGTCCATGCCGGCGCAAATCATCTATACGAGCGGCACGGAGTCCCGGCCCAAGGGTGCAGTCCTTACGCACGAGGCGGTCATCGCCGAATACGTGACCTGCCTGGTCGACGCCGAGATCGCCGAGCGCGACGTGGTC
>DASWER010000511.1:0-7394 GCA_036394655.1 Burkholderiales bacterium | reverse complement strand
CCCTTCCTCGCGCTCGCCGCGCTCGCATTCAGCCTCTGTGCCCAGGCGCAGACGTACCCGACCAGGCCGGTCAAGCTGATCGTGCCCTTCCCGGCCGGCAGCGCCACCGACCAGGTGGCGCGCGTCGCGGGCGCCGAGCTGCAGCAGGCGCTCGGCCAGGCGTTCGTCGTCGAAAACAAGGCCGGAGCGCAAGGCGCGATCGCCGCCGCCGAAGTCGCGAAAGCGGCGCCCGACGGCTACACCTTGATGCTGACGACCAATACGCCGCATGCGGCGAACCCCAGCCTGTTCAAAAAGCTGAACTACGATCCGGTCAAGGACTTCACGCCGATCACGCGCTACGGCACCACCTCGTTCATGCTGATGGTGCGCCCCGATTTCCCCGCCAGGGATCTCAAGGGTTTCATTGCCCATGCGCGCTCGCAGCCCGGCAAGCTCTCCGCGGGTTACGGCTCGGCCGGCTCGCAGGTATCGATCGCGATGCTGAAGCAGCTCGGCAAGCTCGACATTGTCGAGGTGCCCTACAAGGGCATCCCGCAGACGCTCACCGACACGATGGGCGGCTCGCTGCAGCTCACCTTCGTCGACATGGCGAACGCGCTCGCGCAGACCAAAGGCGGCAAGCTGCGCGGGCTCGGCGTCACTTCCGCCAGGCGCACGCCGCTCGCGCCCGAGGTGCCGGCAATCGCCGAGGAGCTGCCCGGCTACGAGATCATCGCGTGGTTCGCGTTAATGGCACCGGCCAAGCTGCCCGAGCCGATCGTGCAGCGCCTGCACCAGGCGAACATGAACGCGCTCGCGAAGCCCGAGGTGAAGGAGAGGTTCGCCACCATCGGCACCGATGTCGCGCCGATGAATCCGGCCGAGCTCGGCAAATTCATCCAGGCCGAGGTGGCGCACTGGGCCAAGCTGGTCAAGCTCGCGGGCATAGAGGCTGAATAGCATCCGCATTGGCGCGGGCAGCGGCTTCCAGGGCGACCGCCTCGAGCCGGCGGTGATCCTCGCCTCGCAGGGCGAACTCGACTTCCTGGCCCTCGAATGTCTCGCCGAGCGCACCATCGCGCTCGCGCAGCTGCGCAAGCTCGCCGATCCGGCCGGCGGCTTCGATCCGCTGCTCGAGACCCGCATGAGCGCGCTGCTGCCGCTCGCGCTGCGCCACGGCTTTCGCATCGTCACCAACATGGGCGCCGCCAACCCGCTGGGCGCCGGGCGCAAGGTGATTTCCCTCGCCAAAAGTTTGGGACTGCGCGTGAAAGTCGCAGTGCTAAGCGGCGACGACGTGCTCTCGCTGCTGGAACCCGGCATGCGCACCATCGAGGCGCGCGGCGCGCCGCTCTCCGAGTACGGCGCGCTCGTCTCCGCCAACGCGTATTTCGGCGCCGAGGAGATCCTGCCGGCGCTCGCCACCGGCGCGCACGTGGTCATCACCGGCCGCGTCGCTGATCCCTCGCTTTTCGTGGCCCCAGTCGCTTACGCCTTCAAATGGCAAATGAACGACTGGCAGCGGTTGGGACGCGCCACTGCAATCGGCCATCTGCTCGAATGCGCGGGCCAGGTGACCGGCGGCTATTTCGCCGAGCCCGGGCTCAAGGACATCCCGAACCTCGCGCAGCTCGGCTTTCCCTGGTGCGACGTCGATGCCGACGGCAACGGCGCGCTCGGCAAGGTCGCCGGCACCGGCGGCGCGCTCACGCTGCGCACGGCGAAGGAGCAGCTCCTGTACGAGGTCACCGATCCTGGCGGCTACATCACGCCCGACGTGGTCGCCGACTTCACCACAGTGCGGCTACGCGAGACGGCGCCGGACCGGGTCGCGGTGACCGAGGGCTCCGGGCGAGCGCGCACTGGCACCTACAAGGTGAGCGTCGGCTATCGCGCCGGGTTCGTGGGCGAAGGCGAGATCTCTTACGCCGGAGCCAAGGCGCTGGAGCGCGCGACGCTCGGCGGTGAGATCGTGCGTGAGCGTCTGCGCGAGGACATCAGCGACATTCGCATCGACCTCATCGGGGTCGGCAGCGCGCATGGCAGCGACTTCGGCCATCCGCAACCGCCTTACGAGGTGCGGCTGCGGGTCGCGGCGCGCACGCCCACGCGCGAGCTCGCCGAGCGCGTCGGCGCCGAAGTCGAGGCGCTCTGGATCAACGGCCCCGCGGGCGGCGGCGGCGTCCGGCGCTTTGCGCAGGAGCGAATCGGCGTGGTGTCGCTGCTCCTGGAGCGCGGCCGCGTGCGCCCCAAGGTGACATTTCTTGAAGAGGATCGTGAAACGCAAGCTGCATGAGCTCGCCCACGCCCGCGCGGGCGACAAGGGCGACACGCTGACGCTGGCGCTGTTCGCATACCGGGACGAGGATTACGCGCTGCTGCGCAGCCAGGTGACGGCTCAGGCGGTGAAGCGGCACCTGGGGCACATCGTGCAGGGCGAGGTGCGCCGCTTCGAAGTGCCGAACCTGCATGCGCTGCAGTTCGTCTGCGAGCGCGCGCTCGACACCGGCGTCACTACGTCCTTGCGCATTGACCCGCACGGCAAGGCGCTGTCCTATGCGCTGCTGGAGATGCAAATAGAAACATGAGCGGCCCGCTGCACGGCGTGCGCGTGCTCGACCTCACCACCGTGGTGATGGGGCCGTACGCGACGCAGATCCTCGCCGACTTCGGCGCCGAGGTGATCAAGGTCGAGCCGCCCGGCGGCGACGTGATGCGCTACGCCTGGCCGTTCCGCAATCCGGGCATGGGGCATATCTTTTTGAACGCGAACCGCAACAAGCGCTCGATCGTGCTGGATCTCAAGCAGTCGGAAGCGCGCGAGGCCTGCCTCGCGCTGGCGAAGAAGACCGACGTGCTGGTCTACAACATCCGGCCGCAGGCGATGGCCCGCCTTCAACTGTCCTATGAACACGTCAAGAAGCAAAACGCGAAGATCATTTACGTCGGCTGCTTTGGCTATAGCCAGCGCGGGCCCTACGCCGCCAAGGCCGCCTATGACGATCTGATCCAGGGTGCCGCCGGCATCCCGGCGCTCCTCAAGATCCAGGGCGCGGAGACGCCGCGCTATGCGCCGATCATCGTCGCCGACCGCTCGGTCGGCCAGCAGGTGGCGAGCGCCGTAAGCGCCGCGCTCTACCATCGCGAGAAGACCGGCAAGGGCCAGCGCGTCGACGTGCCGATGTTCGAGCACCTGCTGCAGATCGTGCTGGGCGAGCACCTTGGCGGCTACACCTTCGAGCCGCAGGTCGGCGAGCCGGGCTATGCGCGCATGCTGGCGCCCGACCGGCGGCCGTATGAAACCAGGGACGGCTACGTCTGCGCGCTGATCTACAACGACAAGCAGTGGAAGGCGTTCTTCCAGGTGATCGGCCGCTCCGAGATGTTCGCCTCGAAGGAATACGCGACGCTCGAGGCGAGAAGCCGCAACTACGCGCTCGCCTATGCCTTCGTCGCCGAGGAGATGAAGAAGCGCAGCACCGCCGAATGGCTCGAGGCGCTCGAGCGCGCCGACATCCCGGTGCAGCGCATGAACAGCCTCGCCGACATCGTCGCCGACCCGCACCTTGCCGCGACTGGGTTCTTCCGCACGGTCGAGCATCCGAGCGAGGGGCGCATCAAGTCGATGTCCGTGCCTTCCGAATGGTCGGAGTCGCCGCCCGAATACCGGCGTCACGCGCCGCGCCTCGGCCAGCACACGCGCGAAGTGCTGCACGAAGCCGGCTACACCAAAGACAGGATCGAAAAGCTGATCGCGACCGGCGCCGCCGGCGTGCCGCCGAGCGGGGACACTTCCTAGCCTTTATAATTCGCGCGCGCCGATTTGCGTCAGATTGCGGGCGCCTTACAAATACCGCTAAAGAGACATGAACGCTCCGCACGATCCATCCTCAGCCGGCGCCGTCAGGGCGCAGAAGGCGCATTTCGAACAGCCGCTAAAGCTGAAAGGCGGCGCCGCGCTGCCGGCCTATGACATTGCGTACGAGACCTACGGCGAGCTGAACGCGGCGCGCTCGAACGCGGTGCTGGTGTGCCATGCGCTCAATGCGTCGCATCACGTCGCCGGTTATTACGCGGAAGACAAAGCCAACATCGGCTGGTGGGACAACCTCGTCGGTCCGGGCAAGCCGCTCGATACCAATCGCTTCTTCGTGGTGGGCTCGAACTACATCGGCAGCTGCTTCGGCTCGACCGGGCCGGCGTCGATCAATCCGGCCAGCGGCAAGCCCTGGGGCGCGGATTTTCCGGTGGTCACGGTCGAGGACTGGGTCGAGGCGCAGCGTCACCTCGCCGACCACCTCGGCATCGAGCGCTTCGCCGCGGTGATCGGCGGCTCGCTCGGCGCGATGCAAGCGCTGCAATGGTCTTTGTCCTACCCGGAGCGCATCCGTCATTCGATCGTGATCGCGGCCGCGGCGCGCCTGTCGCCGCAGAACATCGCCTTCAACGAGGTGGCGCGCCAGGCGATCATGACCGACCCGGACTTCCACGGCGGGCACTACTACGACAAGGGCGTGGTGCCGACGCGCGGGCTGCGCATCGCGCGCATGATCGGCCACATCACGTACCTCTCGGGCGAGGCGATGGCGGAGAAGTTCGGGCGCCTCCTGCGCCGCGGCGTGCCCGGCTTCGACTTCGACGTCGACTTCGAGATCGAGTCCTACCTGCGCTACCAGGGCGACAAGTTCTCGACCTATTTCGACGCCAATACCTACCTGCGCATCACCAAGGCGCTCGACTACTTCGACCCCGCCGCCGACTTCGGCGGCAGCCTGTCGGCCGCGCTGGCGCGCGCCAAGGCCGCGTTCATGGTGGTGTCGTTCAAGTCCGACTGGCGCTTCCCGCCGCCGCGCTCGCGCGAGGTGGTGCGCGCGCTGCTCGACAATCGCCGTATCGTCTCTTATCTGGAGATCGACGCGCCGGGCGGGCACGACGCTTTCCTGCTCGAGGATCCGCGCTACCACAACGCACTGCGTGCCTACTTCGGGAACATCGAGCTGTGAGGCCCGACCAGACCGCGATTGCGCACTGGGTCGCGCCCGAAGCGCGCGTGCTCGACCTCGGCTGCGGCGACGGCTCGCTGCTTCGCTACCTGTGGCAGGAGCGCCGCGCGCCAGGCTACGGCGTCGAGATCGACGACGAGAGCGTGCTCGATTGCGTCGCCAATGACGTGAACGTGCTGCAGGTCGATCTGGAGAGCGGGCTGTCGCTGTTCGCCGACCGCTCCTTCGACTGCGTGATCCTTTCCGAGACGCTGCAGACCATCCACCGCACCGAGCTGCTGATGCGCGAGATGCTGCGCGTCGGGCGCGAGGTGATCGTCAGCTTTCCCAACTTCGGCCACTGGGGCGCGCGGCTGCAAGTCGCGCTCGGGCGCATGCCGGTGTCGGAAACGCTGCCCTACCCGTGGTACGAGACGCCGAACGTGCACCACTGCACCATCGTCGATTTCGAGGACCTGTGCCGGCGCCTCGGCGTGCGCATCCGCGAGCGGCTGGTGCTGCACGAAGGCAAGCCGGTCACCCTGCTGCCCAATCTGCTGGGCAGCCTCGCCGTCTATCGGTGCACGGCCGGCTAGCCGGGCTGCGGGCGGTCGCCGCCTTCGAGGCGGTCAAGGGCGCGATCGTGCTGATCGCGGGCTTCGGCCTCGCACGCCTGATTCGTGGCGACCTGCAGCAGGCGGCCGAAGACCTGGTCGATCGGCTGCACCTCGACCCGGCGAAGAAGTTTCCGCGCATCTTCCTCGACCTCGCCGCCAACGCCTCCGACGGCCAGCTCTGGGGGCTCGCCGCGCTCGCCATGACTTATGCTGCGTTGCGATTCGCCGAAGCCTACGGTCTGTGGTTCGAGCGCCGCTGGGGCGAATGGATCGCCGCGGTGAGCGGCGGCATCTATGTCCCCTTCGAGATCTACGAGCTGAGCCGCGGCTTTTCGGCGATCAAGCTGGCCGCGCTGGTCTTGAATGCCCTGATCGTCGCCTACATGTGTTATCTGCTGCGGCGCCGTGCGGTAATTGCACGGGTCTAACGGGCTATACCCAGATCCGATCGGAGGCATGCAGCCATGATCGGGAAGCTCGCGTCCGGTGAATACCGCCTCTATTCGCGCAAGCTGGATCCGCAGACCGGCAGGCGCCGGAACCTCGGAACCTTCAAGACGCGCGCGGCCGCCGAAAAGCACGAGCGCGCAGTGCAGTTCTTCAAGCGCAGGGGCTGATGGTCGGTCCGGGCTACGGCCCGGAGCGTGCTAGTCGCCAGTCATGCCACTGGCGCGCACGGCTCCGCTTTCCTCCAAAGCCCAGGTCGAGGCGCTGTTCGATTCGCTCGCCCTCGAGTACCTGCGCGAGCGCGAGCGGCAGTTCTCGTTTCTCTCGCAAAAGCGCATCGCCATCGAATTTCTCGGCGGCGCCAGGGGCCGGCTGCTGGAGCTCGGCTGCGGGCCGGCGCCGATGATGCCGGAGCTGCTCGCCATGGGCTACGAGGTGCACGGCATCGACATGTCGAGCGAGATGATCCGGCGCGCGCGCCAGCGCATGGCCGGCCATCCGCTCGAGAAGCGCTGCAAATTCTCGGTCGGCGACGCCGAGCGGCTCGAGTTTCCGCAAGCCTCGTACGACGCCGTGCTGTGCATGGGCGTGCTCGAGTACCTGCCGCGCTATGCGCGGGCACTGGCCGAGGTGAGCCGCGTGCTCAAGCCCGGCGGCATCGCGGTGTTCGCGCTGCCGAACCGCGCGAGCGCCTATCACGTGGCGCGTGGCGCGTTCGTCACGCTGCGCCACGCCGAGCGGCGGCTGCGCGGCCGCCAGACGCGGCTGCCCATGGCGCATAACCGCTGCGTGCCCTGGAAGCTGGACCGCGAGCTCGAGAGCGCGGGATTGCGCAAAGTGAAAAGCCGTGCCTGCAACTTCATGTTCTTCCCGCTGCAGGAGCTCGCGCCGCGCCTCGCCGATTCGCTCAACCGCGCGCTCATGCCGCTTTCCGGCTCCTGGCTGGCGCCGTTCCTCGGCGCGCAATACCTCGTCAAGGTGCGGAAAACGGCTTGGCTCTCCGGGTCGTCCGCCTAGGCAGTCCGCGCGGGCGCGGCGAGGGGCTGCGCATCGGCACGGTACGGCGCCCGCCGCGCGGCGTGCGCAAATCCGATTACGCGCGGTGCGATTACTACGACCTGTGGCTTGCCGAGCAGCACCTGCTCGATCTGCTCGCCGCGCTTTCCCATGGCACGGACTTGTCCATCGGCTGCTACTGCGAGCGCGCTAGCTCGCCTCCTTGCCAGCGGAGCCGATCGACACATCGGCTAGGCCGGAGCGGATCATGTACCAAAAGAGGATCACGCCTGGCAGCGCGATGATGGTGGTCAGCACGTAGAAATTGACGTAACCGATCGCGTCGATCAGCGCGCCCACAGTGGTGCCG
>DASWER010000510.1:0-2732 GCA_036394655.1 Burkholderiales bacterium | reverse complement strand
TCGCCGAAGGCCACGAGATCGGCATCCACGGCTGGATCCACGAGCGCAACTCCGACCTGCCGCTCGACGCCGAGCGCGAGTTGCAGATGCGCTCCGCGGATGTTTTGGAAAAGGTGACGGGGAAGAGGCCCGTTGGCATTCGCACGCCGTCGTGGGACTTCAGCCCCAACACCCTCGCCATCACCAGGGAGATGGGCCTCGCCTACGACTCCTCGCTGATGGCGGACGTCGACTGCTACGAGCTGGTGATGGACGGCGCCGACAGCGGCGTGGTCGAGCTGCCGGTGGAGTGGATCCGCGACGATGCGGTGTACTTCAACATGAACCGCTTCGCCGCGCTCAGGCCCTACACGCCGCCCACCGACGTGTACGACATCTTCAGGCGCGAGTTCGACGCCGCGTACCGCGAGGGCGGCCTGTTCCAGCTCACCATGCACCCGCACGTCATCGGCTACCGCTCGCGGGTATGGATCCTGGAGGAGCTCATCAGATATATCCGCGGCCACGAAGGCGTCTGGTTCGCCACACACGCCGACATCGCGCGATATGCCAAAACCCATGCCGGCTGAACCGCCCCTTCCCCGCAGCCTTGTCATACGCTAAGCTTGTATGTATGACAGCGCGACCCCCCCTTTCCGTACGACTCGATGATGCGCTCGCCGAGCGGCTCGAGCGCCACTGCGCAGAGACCGGCACGACCCGCAGCCAGGTCGTGAAGCAGAGCGTCGCGCAGTACCTGATCGCACAGAGCGGCCCGACGCTCGCCAGCCTGGCCGAAGCCGTCTTGCCGGCGCTGCCGAAGCGAGCCGCAGCGTCTGCGCGTGCGCCACGTCAGAAGCGCTTCCGCGACTACGTGCGTGAGAAACGTCGTCGTTGACTCGGGGTTTCTGATCGGTCTGTTCGACGAGACCGACGCGCTGCATCCTCGCTGCCGCGCCTTCCTTAAGGATTATCGCGGACGCTTTTTCACCACCGAAGCGGTCCTGACCGAGTCGCTGGCGTTGCTTTCCCCCGCGCAACAGCTTCGCTGCCTGGATTGGCTGGGTGACGCCTCGCGCGCCGGCCTGCTTGAGATCGACCGTGAGCCCCTCGACTTCCGGTCCATCGAGAAACTCGCCCGCAAGTACTCGGACCAGCCGATGGATTTCGCCGATGCATCCGTTGTGCTGCTCGCCACGCGCACGGGTATACGCGAAATCCTGACGGCCGATCGGCGCGACTTCGCCGTCTACCGTCTCGCGGGCCGGACGCGCTTTGTGGACGTGCTCGCAGAGTGACTTGACCGACTACTTCTCGAACTCGCAGGTGGTGCGCAAGCCGGTCGTCGCGACGCGCGGCGGCGTTGTTGCGGCAAATCATCGGCGCGCGGCGGAAGTCGGAGCGGCCATCCTCGAAGCGGGCGGCGATGCGATCGACGCGGCGATCGCCACCTCGTTCGCGATCGGCGTGGTCGAGCCGTGGATGAGCGGCATTGCCGCGTGCGGCTGCATGACGCTCTGGCGCGCCGCGGAACAGAAGGCGTACGTCATCGACTACGGCGGGCGCTCGCCCGCGGCGCTCGATCCCGCGCATTACCCGATCATCGGCGGCCACGATCCCGAGCTCTTCGCCTGGCCGCGCGTGAAGGACGATCGCAATGTGCAAGGCGCCGCCGCGGTCGCCGTGCCGGGCGTCGTCGCCGGCATGGGCCTCGCGCACGAGCGCTTCGGCAGCATGCCGTGGCGCGAGCTGGTCTCGCCCGCCGCGGCGCTGGCACAGGAAGGAATGCTGCTCGACTGGTACTCCGGCCTCCTCATCGCCTCCACGGCCCGCGCATTGGCTCGCGACGCGGACGCGGCAGCACTTTTCCTGGAGGAAGGCCGCTGGCCGCCGCTCGGGACGTGGACCGCCGCCACCGAGAAGCGCCTGGACCAGCGGCGGCTCGCTGGCACTCTGCAGCAAATTGCGACCGAGGGGCCAAAAGCACTCTACGGCGGCGACGTCGGCGCGGCGCTCGCCAAGGACGTGCGCGACAAAGGCGGCTCGCTCGCACTATCCGATCTGGCGGCGTACCGGGCGCACATGGCCGAGCCGCTCGACATCCCCTACCACTCGGGCCGCGTGTTCGCCGCGCCCGGCATGACCGGCGGTCCTGCCATTGCGTCTTGTTTTGATCATCTTTTGAAAATAACCAAGCCCAGCTATGTCGACTACGCCCGCGCGCTCGATGCCATGTGGCGCCGGCGCCTTGGCGAAGCCGGCGACAAGGAGAGCTGCACCACGCACTTCAGCGTCGTCGACCGCCAGGGAAATCTTTGCGCGGTGACGCAGACTTTGCTGTCCATTTTTGGCTCGCGCACGCTGTCGCCCTCCACCGGCGTGCTGCTGAACAACGGCATCATGTGGTTCGACCCCGAGCCCGGAAAGCCGAACTCGCTCGCGCCGGGCAAGCGCTGCCTCGGCAACTACTGCCCCGTGATAGGGCAGACGCCGAAGGGCGATCGCTTCGCGCTCGGCGCCTCGGGCGGCCGCAAGATCGTCGGCACGGTGCTGCAGATCGGCTCGTTCCTGATCGACCATGGCCTGGATCTCGAGGACGCCTTCCACCGCCCGCGCATCGACATGAGCGGCGGCGAGCGCGTGATCGCGGATGTGTTGCTGCCGGCCGACGAGCTGCGCGCACTGCAGGCCGCGTTTCCGACCAGCACGGCGCGCCGCGGCTTCTTCCCCTACGCCTTCGCCGTCCCCTCGGC
>DASWER010000509.1:0-2846 GCA_036394655.1 Burkholderiales bacterium | reverse complement strand
AGCTTCGGATAGTCGAGGCAGGCGCGCGGATGCACGCCGATCTCGTTGTTGATGATGAACTCGAGGCGCGCCAGGCCGACCCCGGCGTTCGGCAGCTGCGCGAACTCGAAGGCGAGCTGCGGGTTGCCGACGTTCATCGTGATCTTCACCGGGATGCGCGGCATCTCGCCGCGCTCGCGGCTCGAGACCTCGAAGGGCAGCAGGCCGTCAAACACGCTGCCGGTGTCGCCCTCGGCGCAGGACACGGTCACCGCCTGGCCGTCTTTCAGCTTCTGGGTGGCGTCGCCGCAGCCGACGACGGCCGGGATGCCGAGCTCGCGGGCGATGATCGCCGCGTGGCAGGTGCGGCCGCCGCGGTTGGTGATGATGGCGGCGGCGAGCTTCATCACCGGCTCCCAGTTCGGGTCGGTCATGTCGGTGACCAGCACGTCGCCCTGCTTCACGCGCGACATCTGCGAGGCGTCGGGCACGCTGCGCACGGTACCGCTGCCGATCTTGTGGCCGATGGCGCGGCCGGTCACCAGCACCTTCGAGCGGCCCTTGAGCGCGTAGCGCTCTTCGACTTCGCGCTTCCGGGATTTGACGGTCTCGGGGCGCGCCTGCAGCACGTAGATGCGGCCGTCGGCGCCGTCCTTGCCCCATTCGATGTCCATCGGCCGGCCGTAGTGGCGCTCGATCGCCACGGCATAGCGCGCGAGCTCGAGCACTTCGGGGTCGGTCAGCGAGAAGCGGTGGCGCTCGGCCTCCGGCACGTCCACCGTTCGAGTCGATTTGCCGGCTTCGCGGGCGGCTCCGAACACCATCTTCTGCAGCTTGGAGCCCAGGGCGCGGCGCACGATTGCGGGCTTGCCGCGCTCGAGCAGCGGCTTGTGGACGTAGAACTCGTCGGGATTGACCGCCCCCTGGACCACCATCTCGCCCAGGCCATAGGAGGAGGTGATGAACACCACGTCGCGAAAACCCGATTCCGTGTCCAGCGTGAAGAGCACCCCGCTCGAGCCCAGGTCGCTGCGCACCATCTGCTGCACCGCGGCCGACAACGCGACCTCGGCGTGGGTGAAGCCCTGATGCACCCGGTAGGAGATGGCGCGGTCGTTATAGAGCGAGGCAAAGACATGGCGGATGGCCGCGAGCACGTTGTCGGCGCCGCGGATATTGAGGAAGGTCTCCTGCTGGCCGGCAAACGAGGCCTCGGGCAGATCCTCGGCCGTCGCAGAGGAGCGCACGGCAAATGAAGCATCGCCTGAGGTTTGTTCCTCAAGCTTCTGATAGTAGGACCTAATGTCTCGTTCAAGCTCGGCCGGAAACGGCGCCTTGGCGATCCACGAGCGGATTTCCTTGCCGCAGGCCGCGAGTGCCTTGACGTCGCTGCTGTCGAGATTCTTCAGCTTCTCGGCGATGCGCCGGTCGAGCCCACCGGCAGCGAGGAATTCGCGGAAGGCATCCGCCGTGGTGGCGAAGCCGCCGGGGACGCGGATGCCGGCCTCGGCCAGGGCGCCGGTCATCTCGCCAAGCGAAGCGTTCTTGCCGCCGACCTGCGGAAGGTCGGCCAGCCGCAGATCCTTTAGCCACGCTACCCGCATTAGCCTAGTATTTTATTTCCTATGACGCAGCGCCGCACGGTGTTCTTCGTCTCCGATGGCACGGGCATCACGGCGCAGATGCTCGGCCACAGCCTGCTGACCCAGTTCGAGGGCGTCGAGTTCAACCAGGTCACCCTGCCCTTCGTCGACAGCGCCGAGAAAGCGGAAGAATGCCTCGCGCGCATCGAGGCCGAAGCGGCCAACGGCGGCGGGCAGCCGATCGTCTTCTCGACGCTGGTCAACCAGGACGTGCGCACCGTGGTGCGGCGCGCGAACGCACTGTTCGTCGATTTCTTCGAAACCTTCATCGATCCGCTCGAAGCCGGGTTGGGTCTCAAGTCGAGCCACACGATCGGGCGCTCGCACAGCGCCATGGACAAGAAGGAATACCAGCAGCGCATGGAAGCGATCAATTTCGCCATGGCGCACGACGACGGCGCTTCGCACCGCGAGCTGGGGCAGGCCGACGTCATCCTGATCGGGGTCTCGCGCAGCGGCAAGACGCCGACCAGCCTATACCTCGCGCTGCAATTCGGCGTCAAAGCGGCCAATTACCCCCTGATCCCCGAGGATTTCCACCGCGGCAAGCTGCCGGAGGCCCTGCGCACGCAGAAGACCAAGCTCTTCGGCCTCACCATTGCCCCGGAGCGGCTGCACGAAATTCGCAAGGAGCGCCGGCCCGACAGCCGCTATGCAGCGCTGGACAACTGCCGCTACGAGGTCGAGGAGGCCGAGACCCTGATGCGCCGCGAAGGCATCCACAGCATCAACTCGACCACCAAGTCGATCGAGGAGATCGCCACCACCATCCTGCGCGAGCTGCGCATCAGCCGCCAGGTCTACTAAACGCTTCATACAGGCACACCGCCGCCGCCGCGGCGACGTTCAGCGACTCGCCGGACGCCATCGGGATCGTCACCCGCTCGGCGGCACGCGCCAGCACCGCGGCACTCAGCCCGGCGCCTTCGGCACCGAACGCCCAGCCGATGCGCCCCGAGAGATCCACCTCGCGCAGCGGACGGCCACCCTGCACCACCGTGCAGAGCAACCGGGCGGAAAAAGCGGCGACCGCGCCGCCGAGGTCGTCCACCTGCCGGATGCCGATGGCGAAATGCCCGCCCACGCCGGCGCGCAGCACCTTCGGCGACCAGGGATCGGCGCACTGGCGGTCGAGGATGACTTCGCCGGCACCGAACGCCGCTGCGCTGCGCACGATGGCGCCGACATTGCCGGCGTCCTGGACGCCCTCGAGGAATACGGCTG
>DASWER010000508.1:0-1597 GCA_036394655.1 Burkholderiales bacterium | reverse complement strand
GCGTTGGGCACTGCTCGCCGATCGGTAAAATAGCCCGATGCCCTCGTTCGATATCGTCTCGCAGGTCGACCGCCAGGAAGTGAAGAATGCGCTCGAGCAGACCAACAAGGAAATCACCAACCGCTTCGACTTCAAGGGCTCGGACGCGCGGGTCGAGCAGAACGAGCTGGTGCTGACGGTCTACGCCGACGACGAGTTCAAGCTCGGCCAGGTGCTCGACGTGCTGCGCGGGCGCCTCGCCAAGCGCAACGTCGACGTGCGCGCGCTCGAATCCGGCACCATCGAGAAGATCTCCGGCGACAAGGTGAAGCGGCCCATCACGGTGAAAGTCGGCATCGCGCAGGACAAAGCGAAGCAGATCCAGAAGCTCATCAAGGATTCAAAGATCAAGGTCGCCGCCTCGATCCAGGGCGATGCGGTGCGCGTCTCGGGCGCGAAGCGGGACGACCTGCAGGCGGCGATCCAGCTGGTGAAACAGTCGGTCGCCGACGTCCCGCTGCAGTACATCAACTTCCGCGACTAGCCCTTCTTAGGAATTCGGTAGGAATTCGGGGACGGAGCCCGAACTCCGTAAGCTGCCGCGTCGCTGGAGTTCGCTCATTTGGCAGATGAGCGTCGCCGAATTCCTATCCCTTCGAGAGCCCCTCGGTCCAGCGGTCGTAGATCCGGTTCGCCACCTCGTTCAGCGCCGCGAGCCGCGGCTGCATCTCGCGCGTGATCTCGCCCGGATCCTGCACCGCCGGGCTGGCGCGGCTGGCGTTGATTTCGTCGGCGCCGGTGGCGAGCCAGCTCTGGATCAGCTCCTCGGTCATCTCGATGTGGCACTGCATGCCGAAATGTCTGCCGAGGGCGAAGCCCTGGTTCGCGCAGTGCGCGCTCTCCATGACGCGCGTCGCGCCGGGCGGGATGCTGAAGGTCTCGCCGTGCCAGTGGAACGACTCGAAGCCCTGCAGCTCGCCCAGCCATTCGCGCGCCACTTCGTTGTCGGCGACGCGCACCTCGCCCCAGCCGATCTCCTTCACCGGGTTGGCGCGCACCGCGCCGCCGAGCGCCTTGGAGAGCAGCTGGCCGCCGAGGCAGTGGCCAAGCAGCGGCACGTCCTTGCGCACCGCATCGCGCGCCAGCTCGAGCGCCGGCGCAATCCAGCCGAGCTCGTCGTTGACGCTCATCGGCCCGCCCATGAACACCAGGCCCGAGAACTTGCGCGCGTCGCGCGGCAGGCGCTCGCCGGCGTCGAGCCGGACCAGTTGCCAGGCAATCGAGCGGCGCTCGAGGTAGGTGGCAAAATAGCCCGGACCCTCGGTCGAGGACGCCCGGAAAATCGCGACCGGTTTCATATGCGCCATTTTATTTGTCTTTCGCTCCTCCTCGCCTGCGCCGCGGCCGGCGCGGCTGAGGTCGCGCTCATCGGCGTCATCGGCGACAAGGCCGCGGTACTGGCGCTCGACGGCGGCGAGCCGAAGACCGTCAAGGTCGGCCAGACCTGGCACGGCGTCACGGTGCTCTCGGTGGAGAAGGATCGCGCCACCGTGGAGGTCGACGGCAACAAGCGCGTGCTCGAGCGCGGCCAGCATTACCGCGGTGCGACGAGCTTCAC
>DASWER010000507.1:0-6064 GCA_036394655.1 Burkholderiales bacterium | reverse complement strand
CGCGAGGAATGGCGCGCCGAGCACCTCGACGCGCTGATGAACGTGCTGGCGCAGATCCGCGAGGAGATGAAGCCGGCGATCGCCGAGGAGCCGCCGCAGCTGCAGGGGGTGCAGGCGCTCCACGCCCCGCGCTACCGTAGCGAGCTGCACCAGATCTCCGGCGGCTCGATCGTCTCGTTCCGCCATCCGTCGCTCGGCTGGCTGCCGTTCCTGCTGCCGAGCCTCGAGCGGCGCAACATCGTCACCATCCTCGAGCAGCAGGAGCAGCGCTGGAAGGAGATCCGGCCCCGCTAGCCAGGCAATAGAATCGCGGGCTTGATCCGCTTTTCACAGGTCACGCTCGCGCGCGGCGCGAAGCCGCTGCTCGAGGGCGCTGACCTTCTCCTCAATCCCGGCGAGCGCGTCGGGCTGATCGGCGCCAACGGCTCGGGCAAGACGAGCCTGTTCGCGCTGCTCGCCGGCGAGCTGCACACCGACAAGGGCGATGTCGAGCTGCCGGCCAACTTGCGCATCGCGCATGTCGCGCAGGAGACGCCTGCGCTCGAGCGCCCCGCGGTCGACTACATCATCGATGGCGATACGGCGTTACGCGCTATTGAAGAGCGATTGCTGAAAGCGGAGACGGCAGGCGACGGCAATCTGATGGGCGAGCTGCACGGTGCGCTCGCCGATGCCGATGCGTATACCGTGCGCTCGCGAGCGGAAACGCTCCTGCTGGGGCTGGGCTTCGCCGCCGGTGAGTTGTACCAGCCGGTGGCGAGCTTCTCCGGCGGCTGGCGCATGCGGCTGAATCTCGCCCAGGCGCTGATGTGCCGCTCGGACCTGCTGCTGCTCGACGAGCCGACCAACCACCTCGATCTCGATGCCATCGTGTGGCTCGAGGATTGGCTCAAGCGCTATCCCGGCACGCTGATCGTGGTATCGCACGATCGCGATTTCCTCGATGCGGTGGTCGAGACCGTGGTGCACATCGACCGGCGCAAGCTCAAGCGCTACGGCGGCAACTATTCGGCCTTCGAGGAGCAGCGCGCCCAGGGCCTGGTGCTGGCGCAGAGCCAATACGAGAAGCAGGTGCGCGAGCGTGAGCATCTGCAATCGTTCATCGACCGCTTCCGCGCAAGCGCGACCAAGGCGCGCCAGGCGCAAAGCCGGATGAAGATGCTCGCGCGCATGGAGGAGCTCGCGCCGGTGCACGCGGCGGCGCCTTTCTCGTTCGAGTTCCGCGAGCCGCTGCGCTCGCCGGATCCGTTGCTGGTGCTCGAGGATGTCGCCGCCGGCTATGGCGAGCGCAGCGTGCTCAGCGAAGTGCAGCTCTCGCTGCGCGCCGGCGAGCGCATCGGCCTGCTGGGCGTCAATGGCGCCGGCAAGAGCACGCTCATCAAAACCATCGCCGGCGTGCTCGCGCCGCTCGGCGGTTCCGCGGTGTTCAACAAGGGTGTGGAGATCGGTTATTTCGCGCAGCACCAGGTCGAAATGCTGCGCGACGACCAGACGCCGCTCTGGCATCTCGTGCGGCTGGCGCCGAAGACCAGAGAGCAGGAGCTGCGCGACTATCTCGGCAGCTTCAATTTTCCGGGCGAGATGGCCACCGGCACGATCGAGCATTTCTCGGGCGGGGAGAAGGCGCGCCTCGCGCTGGCGCTCATCGTGTGGCAGCGGCCGAATCTGCTGTTGCTCGACGAGCCGACCAATCACCTCGATCTCGAGACCCGCGAGGCGCTGACAGTGGCGCTCGCGCAGTTCGAAGGCACGCTGGTGCTGGTGTCGCACGATCGGCACTTGCTGCGCGCGAGCAGCGACCAGCTGCTGCTGGTGCGCGACGGGCGCGTGGAGGCTTTCGATGGCGATCTCGACGACTACCGGCTGGCGCTCCTTAGCCGGAAGGCGGCGGTGGCGAACCCGCCGCGGCCCAAGCCGGCAGCGGCAAAGGCGCCTTCTAGGAAGAATTTACAAATTCGCATACAACGCCTCGAGGACGATATGAAAAGCCTGAACAGCCGCATGGCGCAGATCGAGGCGCGCCTCGGCGAGCCGGCCGTCTATGAGGATGCTGCGGCGCTCAAGCTGCTGCTCGAAGACCAGAGTGCGCTGCGCAAGGAACTCGAAAGGGTAGAAGCGGAGTGGCTGGCGAAGCAAGCCGAGCTGGAAAGCTGACGGCGGATCGGGAAGCCGGTGTATCGTAGCGGCTGCAGTCGCTCGGCCGGCGGCTGCCAAGAAGCAGGAAGGGGGGCCATGTTGCGGATCGGCACTGCAGTGGCGCTCGTCGCGCTGCTCGCCCTGAGTTCGGGCGCGCAGGCGCAGATCCCGCCGCTCGCCTCCATCGGCACGGCGCACGAGAAAGTGCTGGCAGAGCTGCTCGACAAGAACCAGCCCGACGACGCCGCGCGCTATTGGGGAGAGAACCGCTCGTATTTCTGGGACAACGCCGAGCAGCACAAGGCGCTGCTCGCGCGGCTCAAGAGCGCGGTCAACCCGCCGCATGAAGCGCGCATGAACGAGGCGATCGAGCTGCTCAAGCCGTTCAGCGCGCAGCCGCTGCCGCTCGCCGACTGGGCCAACGTGATCCGCTCGCTGTCGGTGGCGCGCATGGCGCTCGACTCGTATCGCGCGCTGCCGATCGCGATCGACGATACGCTGCGCAGCGAGCGCTTCATCGCGCTCGACGGCGCGCTCGGCGAGGTCACCCAGGTTTACGTCGCCAACGCGCCGGCCGCGTTCGCGCAATACGACCATTTCGGCAACCCGCTCTTCACGCGCACCTATCCGGTCGACGTGCCCGATGAAGTGATCGCCTCCGGCTATCTCGCGATGAAGCCGCGCTTCGAGACCGCGAGCGCCGCCGAGATCGCGAAATTCAACGACGGCTACGCCAAGATCCTCACCGGCAAGCAGCGCGAGGAGCTCGCGCGCTTCGCCATGCAGGCGCGCTACCGCGAGCTGGTTCCCGGCGGCAAGCTGACCGCCGAGGCGGCGGCCAAGCTGATCACCGAGATGAGCGCCGGCCGGCTCGACCCGGCGACGCTGCCGGTGCGCTTCGGCTTCTTCTGGTCGCAGGACGCGGCGAAGTCGGGCGAGGTGCCGGTGGCGATCAAGCCGCCGCCGAACATCGGCGTGCGCGAGCTTTCGCGCCGCGAGCTTGCCGCGCGCTTCGCGGACACCGACATCCTGGTGTTCATCGACGTCGACAAGCCGATGCTCAATCGCAACACGCGCAGCACGCGTCACGAGTACTCGCGCTACAAGGCCTCCGAGCGCCAGGCGCTGAACCCGGCCTACCTCGATGCGCAGGCGCTGGTGCAGCAAAAGCAGATGGAGCAGATGCGCGCCGAGAGCGGCGGCGGCTTGAGCTTCTCGCTCGACCCGATCGCGCTGGTTGCCGGCCTCGCGAAAGAGGCCTACACGCAGGCAAAAACCTTCGCCGCCAAGGCCAACCTGAAAACGGCGCAGGACCAGCTCGCCGCCACGCCGCGCATGCTCACCGAAGACGTGATGGGCGACTACCAGTACGCCATCATCGACGTCGAGGTGACGCGCCGCCTGCCGCTCGCGATCTACGTGATCGACGTGAAGAGCAATGGTTATCTCAAGCAGACCACCGACATCACCGAGAAGCAGCGCTTCGAGGCGGTCGACGGACTGCATCCGCGCGACCCCGAGCGCGACCAGATCCTGAGCCGCTTCCCGGCGTCGAGCGCGATCAACCAGTACGTCGCCACTCCGGTGAGCATCGAAGCGGGCAGCGTGCTCAGCGCGGCGCTCGGCGTGATGCAGGGCGAAGTCGCGGCGCAGCCGATGACGACGCTCGCGCAGGACATCGAGCGCGGCGCGATCCAGTCGCCGCTCGCGGCGATGCTCGCCTCGGCCGGCCATTGCGATGCGTTTTTCGACAACTTGGTCGAGCAGCTGAAGAACGGGCGCTGCGCCGCCGAGGCCGAGAGCCTGAAGGGTTTCGTCGAAGCGGTCGGCGGTCCGAGCCGCAGTGCCGCCGACACCGGAATCCTGAGCACGGCGCGCACGCCCGATCTCTACAAGAGCGTGCCGGCGAACGACGAGCGCTGGATGACCGTGGGCGAGAGCGCGCAGCCGAATTGCTCGGCGCCGCTTGCGGTGCGCAGTCCCCAGGACACCTTCATGGAATGCGTGCGCGTGATCTCGTGCGGTGCGCGCGCTGCGGCCTGCGGCCGCGAGCTGACCCGGCAGAACCGCAACATGGCCTGCCCCGAGGCTTCGCAGCGCTGCATGGTGGTCTACCCGATCCCGCAATAGTTGGGCGGCTACGGCAGCATCGGTGTCTTGCTGCTCGCCGGTTGGGCAGCGCTCTCTCCGCAGCCGATGGCCTGGGTGTACATCACGCTCGTCGGACTCTTCGAATTGTGGCTGGCGCGGCGCATCGCCGCGCTCGGGAAAGCGGCCGTGACGGCGGGGGTGTCCCCCTATCACTTCAGCGATGACGAAGCGCGACTGGTGCAGCGCTTCCGCTTCTATTTCACCTATCCGGTCGTGGCCAAGGACTGCTCGTCGGTGCTGGCGGCGGTCGGCCTGAGCGCGCTGTGCCTCGCGCCGTGGCTCACCTACAAGCTCGCTTTCCTCCCCGCGGCGCTCATCGGCCTCAACCTGTTCGCAGTGGCTCGCTTGACCAAGCGCCTGGCGCCGGTCCCGGTGCTCAACATGGGGGCCACGCGCGGCGACCGCGACGCCCTCGCCATGCTCTCGGCGCACGACACGGCCTGGGCGAAGATCCGCGCGGGCAACGAGTAAAATCGGGGTATGAACGCGCCCATCAAGACGGAAGACAGTTTCCACCAGCTCATCCACCAGAACCACATGTGGGGCTTGTGGGAGATCGCGAGCCAGATGACGCCGCAGCCGCGGCCCGAGGCGATTGCGCACCAGTGGAAATGGTCCGTGCTCAAGGAGGTGGTGAGGCAATCGGCCACCGCCGTGCCGGTGGGCGACGAGCGCCGGGCGATGCAGCTCTTCAACCCCGGCCTCAACGGCCAATGGGCCACCACCAACACGCTGATCGCCGCGGTACAGGTGCTGCTGCCCGGCGAGATCGCGCGTGCGCATCGCCATTCGCCGGCAGCGATCCGCTTCATCATCGAAGGCGGCGGCGCCTACACCGCGGTCGAAGGCGAGCGGGTCATCATGTATCCGGGCGATTTCGTCCTCACGCCGAGCTGGCAGTGGCACGACCACGGCAACGAGACCAGCGAGACCATCGTCTGGATGGACGGCCTGGATGTGCCGCTGACCAAGGCGCTGAACGCGATCTTCTTCGAGATGGGCAAAGAGCTGCGGCCGCAGCCGACCAAGCCGGAGAACGGCTCGAAGGCGCTCTACGGCCACGGCACGCTCGCCCCCACCTGGACCAAGGAGCGGCCGCGCTTCTCGCCGCTGATGCTCTACTCGTGGGACCAGACCGCCGAGGCGCTGCACGGCCTGCGGGAGAGCGAAGGCTCGCCGTACGAGGGCATCGCGCTCGAGTACACCAACCCGCAGACCGGCGGTCCCGTGATGCCGACGATGTCCTGCCGCGTGCAGATGCTGCGCAAGGGCGAGAAGCTCAAGCCCCGCCGCGTCACCGGCAGCTCGGTGTTCCACGTCGTGCAGGGCAAGGGCCGCACCGTGATCGACGGCAAGCCCTTCGACTGGGAGAAGGGCGACATCATCGCCCTGCCTTCCTGGGCGCAGCACGCCCACGCCAACACCGGCACCGAGGACGCGATCCTGTTCTCGATCAGCGACCGGCCGGTGCTCGAGACGCTCGGCTTCTACCGCGAGCAAGCCGAATAGACGCGCGAATAAAGGGGTCAGACCCCTACCAAAATCTGCAAGGGTCTGACCCCGATTAAGGGGGGAAATGCAGTTCGATCTGTGGCGTTCGAGGCTGCGCCTCGCGAGCGCTCTGGTGATGCTTGCGTTCGTCATCACGCACCTGAGCGCGCACAGCCTGCTGCTCATCTCGCTGCCCGTCGCGCAGGACGGTCTTCTCCAGCTGATGCGGCCCTGGCGCAGCGCGCCCGGCACTTCGCTTCTGCTGCTCGCGTTCTTCGTCCACTAT
>DASWER010000506.1:0-5215 GCA_036394655.1 Burkholderiales bacterium | reverse complement strand
GCGACTACGGTTGAGGAAGTGAACCGAGCGGTGAAGCAGGCGAGCGAGACCGACCTCAAGGGCCTTCTCGAGTACAACACCGAGCTGCTCGTCTCCTCGGACTTCAACCACAACCCCGCCAGCTCCATCTTCGACGCCACGCTGACGCGCGTATCCGAGGGCACCCTGGTCAAGGTGTCCTCGTGGTACGACAACGAGTGGGGCTTCTCGAACCGGATGCTGGATGTCGCCGTGGCCTTCGCCGAGGTCGGCGTCGCGCTCGCGAAGTAAGGGAACTCCGAAAAAGCGCTGAATGTCGTCCCCGCGAAGGCGGGGACCCCGTCTGATTTGAGGACCTTTCTGCGCACGCTTTCCGATTTTCTAAACTGGGTCCCCGCCTGCGCGGGGACGACGTCTTCATGAAGTTTCGTCGAATGTCTGACGTGGACCTGCGCGGCAAGCGCGTCTTCATTCGCGCCGACCTCAACGTTCCGCTCGAGGACGGCCGCATTACCGACGACACGCGCATCCGCGCCTCCGTGCCCGGCATCAAGCTGGCGCTGGAGCGCGGCGCCGCGGTCATGGTCACCTCGCACCTCGGCCGGCCGACGGAAGGTCAATTGAAACCGGAAGACTCGCTGGCGCCGGTGGCGGCGCGAGTGGCCGAGCTGCTGGGCCGTGACGTGCCGCTGGTCCGCGACTGGGTGAACGGCGTCGAGGTGAAGCCCGGGCAGGTGGTGATGCTCGAGAACTGCCGCGTCAACAAGGGCGAGAAGAGCGATGATCCGGCGCTCGCAAAGAAGATTGCGAGCTTATGCGACGTCTATGTGAACGATGCGTTCGGCACCGCGCATCGTGCCGAAGCGACGACCCACGGCGTAGCGCGCTTTGCGAAGGTCGCCTGCGCCGGGCCGCTGATGTCCGCCGAGCTCGATGCGCTGGGCAAGGCGCTGGCGCATCCCGCGCGGCCGCTGATCGCGATCGTCGCCGGCTCCAAAGTGTCGACCAAGCTCACGATCCTCGCCACGCTCGCCGAGAAGGTGCAAAGCCTGATCGTCGGCGGCGGCATCGCCAACACCTTCCTGCTCGCGGCGGGCAAGCCGATCGGAAGATCGCTCGCCGAGCCCGACCTCGCCGGCGAGGCGAAGCAGATCGCCGCAATGACCGAAGTGCCGCTCCCCACCGATGTGGTCGTCGGGCATTCGCTGGACCAGAGGGAGGGCACCGTCAAGCGAGTGGAAGCGGTAGCGCCGGACGAGATGATTCTGGACATCGGTCCCGAGAGCGCGCGCCGCCTTGCCGCGTCGCTCGAGCGCGCGGGCACCATCGTGTGGAACGGCCCGGTCGGCGTGTTCGAGAACGATGCGTTCGCCAAGGGCACCGAGACGATTGCGCGCGCGATCGCGAAATCGAAGGCCTACACCATCGCCGGCGGCGGCGACACGGTCGCGGCGATCAACAAGTTCGGCATCGCCGGCGAGATCGACTACATCTCGACCGCCGGCGGCGCGTTTCTCGAATTTCTGGAGGGCAAGACGCTTCCTGCGGTGGCCGCGCTGGAGGCGCGCGCCGACGACTAGTATTCCGAGCGCCATAGTGGGAACGGCCGCCGGTCCCCTCGAGCAGCACGTCGACTCGCGCTGGCTGATGGCCTACAGCGCGGCGCTCGGCGAAACCGACCGGCGCTACTACGACACGGCGGCCGCGCACGGTGTGCTCGCCCATCCGCTGTTTCCCGTCTGCTACGAGTGGCCTGTGTCGCAGCCGATCCGCCAGATAGCGCCGCTGCGCGATCTCATGCCGCGGCTCGTGCACGCCGAGCACGATCTCGTCCTGCATCGCCTGCCGCGCGAGGGCGACCGGCTCGCCACGCGCGCAAGCATCGTCGCCGTGCACAAGCGCAAGCCCGGCGCGTTCGTCGTGTTCCGCTTCGAGAGCCACGATGCTGCCGGCAAGCCGGTGAGCACGACCGACTTCGGCGCGCTTTATCGCGGCGTCGACGTGGACGGCCCGGATCGCGGCGCGGCGATCGAGCTGCCGCCAGCGTCCGGTTTGGAGACCATTGGCAACATCGACGTGGGCGCCAACCTGGCGCACATCTATACGGAGTGCGCGCGCATCTTCAACCCGATCCACACCGATGTGGCGCACGCCAAGGCGGTGGGCTTGCCCGACATCATCCTGCACGGCACCGCGACGCTCGCGTTGTCGGTGTCGCGGCTGAAGATCGAGCCGGCGCGCGTGCGGCGCATCCGCTGCCGCTTCAGCGGAATGGTGCTGATGCCGTCGCGGCTGGAAGTGCGCAGCAACGGCACGGATTTTGAAACGCGGGGGCCGGGAGGCGAGGTCGTCGTCGGCCGAGGGCGCATCGATCATGGTTAAGCAGCTTTCCATCCACACGCGCGGACAGGGACTGGTCGAAGTGACACGCCTGGTGGCGGCGGCGGTGGCCGAGGCGAACATAGCCGAAGGCCTGTGCACGGTGTTCGTGCGGCATACCTCGGCGAGCCTGGTGATCCAGGAGAACGCCGATCCCACCGCGAAGCAGGACCTGGAACGCTGGCTGAATCGGCTGGTGCCCGAGGGCGATCCGTTCTACCAGCACGACGCCGAGGGGCCGGACGACATGCCGGCGCACATCAAGGCGGCGCTGACGCAGACCTCGCTTTCCATCCCCATCCTGGAAGGCAAGCTGGCCCTCGGCACGTGGCAGGGCGTGTACCTCTGGGAGCACCGGCGCCGCGGCGGCGAGCGCGAGCTGGTATTGCACATAGGCACCTGAGCCGATAAGGTTGACCCGATGCTCCGCAGTACGAAGATCGTTGCCACCCTCGGTCCCTCCTCCTCAGACACCGCCACCCTCGAGCGGATGATCCGCGCCGGCGTCGACGTCGTGCGGCTCAATTTCTCGCACGGCACGGCGCAGGACCACGAGAAGCGCGCCGCGCTGGTGAAGGAGCTTGCCGCCAAGGTGGGCCGCACCGTGGCCATCCTTTGCGACCTGCAGGGTCCGAAGATTCGCGTCGGCAAGTTCAAGGACGGCAAGATCACGCTCGAGAAGGGACAGCCCTTCGTGCTCGACGCCGGCCTCGAGATGGGCGACGGCGAGCGCTCCGGCCTCGACTACAAGGAGCTGCCGCGCGACGTCGGCCCCGGCGCAGTGCTGCTGCTCGACGACGGCAAGATCGTGCTCGACGTCAAGTACGTGCGCGGCGAGGAAGTGCACACGGTGGTGCGCCACGGCGGCGTGCTCTCCAACAACAAGGGCATCAACCGCCAGGGCGGCGGTCTCACCGCACCGGCGCTCACCGCCAAGGACATGGAGGACATCCGCACCGCGGCCAAGATCCAGGCCGACTATCTCGCGGTGTCCTTTCCGAAGACCGGCGCCGACATGTACATGGCGCGCGAGCTGTCGCGCGCCGCGGGCGCCAAGGCCTTCCTGATCGCGAAGATCGAGCGCGCCGAGGCGGTGGCCGAAGGCGCGCTGCTGGACATCATGCGCGGCTCCGACGGCATCATGGTGGCGCGCGGCGACCTGGCGGTCGAGGTCGGCGACGCCGCGGTGCCCGCGCTGCAGAAGAAGATGATTCGCCTGGCGCGCGAGCAGAACAAGCTCACCATCACCGCGACGCAGATGATGGAGTCGATGATTTCGAGCCCGGTGCCGACGCGCGCCGAGGTCTCCGACGTGGCCAACGCGGTGCTCGACGGCACCGACGCGGTAATGCTCTCGGCCGAGACCGCGAGCGGCATGTACCCGGTCGAAGTGATCGAGGCGATGGATCGCATCTGCCGCGAGGTCGAGCAGACGCAGCCCTTGATGCTCGAGCAGGAATTCCTCAATCGCGTCTTCACCCGCGTCGACCAGTCGATCGCGATGGCGGCGCTCTTCACCGCCTATCACCTGAAGGTCAAGGCGATCGCCTCGCTCACCGAGTCGGGCTCCACCGCGCTGTGGATGAGCCGCCTCAACTGCGGCGTGCCGATCTATGCGCTCACCTCGCAGACCGCGACGCGCTACCGCTGCGCGCTCTTCCGCGACGTGTTCCCGCTGATGGTGAAGTTCATCGGCCACGACCGCGAGGAGCTGCTGGCGGAAGCCGAGAAGGTGCTGTTCGCGAACAACGTGGTGAAGGAGGGCGATCTCATCGTCCTCACCATCGGCGAGCCGATCGGCAAGTCGGGCGGCACCAACACCATGAAAATCGTCAAAGTCGGGGAGCACCTAAAACCATGAACCGCCGCGCCGAACTCGCTTCACGCTTTGTGGACGTCGCAAACCTGCCGTGGGAGAAGACTCGCTACCCGGGCGTCGAGCAGAAAACGCTTTTAGTGGAGAAAGAAACCGGGCTGCTCACTGCGCTCATGCGCATGGCGCCAGGCGCGCATCTGCCCGACCACGAGCACGTGAAGATCGAGCAAACCTACGTGCTCGAAGGCACTCTGGTCTGTCCCGAAGGCGAGTGCCAGGCCGGCCAGTTCGTCTGGCGTCCCGCCGGCAGCCGCCACGAGGCCTGGGCGGGTCCGAAAGGCGGCCTGTTCCTCGCGATGTTCCAGATGCCGAACAAGTTCTTCCAGCCCGACGGCCGCATCACCGACTTCCTCGGCCGCGACTGGCAGGAAGCCTGGGGCAAGAATTCGGGGTCAGGACCGTAATTATTTTCGCGAGGGCGCTGCTCCTCGCATCGCTGTGCCTCGCGCTCGGCGCCTGCCAGGGCGTCCTGGTCCACGAGGTCAAGTCCGACTACTCGCACATCAAGGTGATCGACTACGGCAGCCGGCGCGCGCTCTACTTTGTCGGCGACAAGGAGCTCGACCTGGTCGAGACGCTGATCGATCTGCGCGAGCCCTACCGGCTGCAGCATCCCTACGCGCAGGCCATGACCGCGGGCCTGCTCTATCGCCCGGAGCCGAACTCGGTGCTGCTCGTCGGACTGGGCGGCGGCGCGCTGGTCCGTTTCCTGAATCATTACTTTCCCGACGTGCGCCTCGACGTGGTCGAGATCGACCCCGCCGTGGTCGAAGTGGCGCGCGATTACTTCGGCACGCGGCCGGTGCCCGGCACCCGCATCCTGGTCGCCGATGGCCGCGACTTTCTCGCGCGCTCGACCGAGCGCTACGACCTGATCCTGCTGGATGCGCATCTCTATCCGAGCGAGCTCACCGATGGCACCGGCCATCCGTTGAGCCTGCGCACCGAGGCGTTCTACCGCAGCCTGCACGAGCGGCTGCG
>DASWER010000505.1:0-4220 GCA_036394655.1 Burkholderiales bacterium | reverse complement strand
TATGGGACCTGAGACCAACGGCTTCCTGCTGAACTGCTGGTACGTCGCGGCCTGGGATCACGAGCTGATCGACGGCAGGCTTCTGCCGCGCACGCTGCTCGATAAGCCGGTGGTCCTCTATCGGGGGGATAGCGGCAGGGTGGTGGCGCTCGACAACCGCTGCTGCCATCGCGGCGCCAAGCTCTCCAACGGCCGGCGCGAAGGCGACGACCTGCGCTGCATGTACCACGGCCTCAAGTTCGACCCGAGCGGCAAGTGCATCCAGATTCCGGGGCAGGACAACATCCCGAAGGGTCTCGGGGTACGCGGCTACCCGGTGGTGGAGCGCGACCATCTCCTCTGGATCTGGATGGGCGACGCGGCGAAGGCGGACCCGGCAAAGATCCTCGACTTCCCGTACCTGCGCGATCCGGCGTGGCGCGGCAAGCCGGATTACATGCACTACGACGCAAACTATCTGCTCATCGTCGACAATCTCGCGGACTTCGCGCACCTCGCCTTCGTGCACACGAAGACCCTCGGCGGCTCGGAGGAGTACGCCTACAAGTCCAAGCCGACGGCCATCGAGCGCCTCGACGACGGCTTCCGTGTCGAGCGCTGGCACATGAACGCCGAGGCGCCGCCATTCCACAAGAAGGTGGTGCGCAACGCCGGACAAGTCGACCGGCGCAACCTGGCGCGCATGTACGTGCCGGGGATTTTCTTCATGGAGACGCTGTTCTCGCCCGCGGGCTCGGGCGCGGAGAAAGGTAACGTCCAGGGCGCAAGGCAATATCGCAACTGCCAGTTCTTCACGCCCGAGACCGGGCGCTCGACGCATTTCTTCTGGGATTACCTGCACGACTACGAGCTGCAGGACCCTAACATCGCGCTGTCGCTCAACAAGAGCATGGTCGAAGGCTTCCTCGAGGACAAGCTGATCATCGAAGGCCAGCAGCAGGTGCTCGACGCCGATCCGAACTTCAAGATGAACGCGATCGTGGCCGACGCGCCGCTCGCGCATTTCCGCCGCACGCTCGGCCGGCTGATCGACGCCGAGCGCCAGGCGCTGCAGCCCGCGGCGGCGTGAGGCTCGCCGGCCTGCTCGCGGGCGCCGCGACGCTCGCGGCATGCGCCGCGGGCGGCTTCATCCGGCCGGAGCCCGAAGCGCTCAAGCTCGGCGAGACCACGCCGCCCGAGGTGGTGAAGCTCATCGGGCAACCCGCGGCGCGCGAGACCATGGTGCGCAACGGCAAGCACATCGAGATCCTTTCCTACGCCTATGTCACCGAGGCGGAGAAGCACCACGGCGAGCCCACCGTCATCGCCTCACGCACGCTCAACCTGTTCTTTCACGACGAGCGGCTGATCGGCCATGAATACAGCTCGACCCTGGCCGCGGACCACACCGATTTCGAGCTGCGCAAGATGCGCGCGATCGTCAAGGGCAAGACCACGCGCGAGGACGTCACCGCGCTCCTCGGCCGGCCGAGCGGCTTCATCGCCTTTCCGCTGATCAACACGCCGAGCGCGGCGATGGTCTATGCTTACCGCCAGAACCGGCGCGTGCCCTTCGGCGCGCCGCTGACGTTCACCAAGACGCTTCTCATCTCCTTCGACGAGCGAGGCATCGTCAATGATCTGTCCTATGCGACTTCCGGCGCTCCTTAGCGCCTGCCTGCTCCTGCTTGGCGGCTGCGCCGGGGTCAACAACTTCATCGGCGTGCGCGATCCGCACGCGCCGAAAACGGTGTGGGCCGACGAGGAGGGCGGCGCGGTGACGGTGAAGCACGGCGACCGCCTGCGCGTGCCGCTCGCCACCGATCCGGCGAGCGGCTATGAGTGGCGCCGCGTCGAGCCGCCGATCCTGAGGGTGGTGGCCGAAGGCCCCGGCGACCCGCAGGGCATCAACTTCACGCCAGTGCGCAGCGGCGAGGAAAAGCTGCGCCTGGAATACCGCCCGGTGAGCGGCGACGGCGCCGCCCAGCGCGTCGTCGACTACGACATCACGGTGCCCGAGCGGGGCTTCTTCGGCAGCATCTGGGCCTTCCTCATGCGCCCGTTCCAGCGCTCGCAATAGCCCGGCTCGTCAGCGCTGGATATTCGCGCCGCGCGTGAGCTCGGCGATCTTTTTCATATCTCTTTCGAGGATGGCGCGCATCTCGGCGGGCGGACAGCCGTCGGGCTCGGCGCCGTCGGCGGCGATGCGCTCGACGATCTCGCGGCGCTTGATGGTGCGCTCGACCGCAGCGTGCACGCGCTCGACGATCGCGGCGGGCGTGCGTGCCGGGGCCAGCAGGCCGAAGTACCCGGTCATCTCGAAATTCGGCAGGCTCTCCGCCACGGTGGGAAATTCGGGCACCACCGCGGAGCGCCGCGCCGAGGTCACGGCGAGCGCCCGCAGCTTGCCGCTCTTCGCGTGGTGCAGCGAAGACACGATGCTCGCGAACATCGCGTCCACCTGCCCGCCGAGCACGTCGGCGAGCGCCGGGCCGGCGCCGCGGTAGACGATGTGCGTCATCTCGATGCCCGCCGCGCGCTTGAGCAGCTCGCCCGAGAGGTGCGCCGTGCTGCCGATGCCGCTCGAGGCGTAGTTCAGCTTTCCCGGATTCGCTTTGGCGTAGGCGATGAGCTCGCGCACCGAGCCCACGGGGAGGGAGTTGCGCACCACCAGCAGGAAAGGTCCCGAGGCGATGTTGGTGATCGGCTCGAAGTCGGCGAGCGGGTCGTAGCCGCCGTTCTGCTGCAGCACGCTGTTCGAGGTAAAGCTGCTGGAGGCAAGGAACAGCGTATAGCCGTCGGGCGGCGCCTTCGCCACCGCCGCGGCGCCGATGGATCCGGCCGCGCCCGGGCGATTGTCGACCACCACGGGCTGGCCGAGCTCCTCGCCGAGCGCCGGCGCCAGCGTGCGCGCCATGATGTCGGTGGCGCCGCCGGGCGCCAGGCCGACCACCAGACGCACCGGTTTGGTGGGATACATCTGAGCCAGCGCGAACTGCGAAACAACGGCGAGCAGCACTGCGAAAAGGCGGCTCATGCGCAATGTATACCTCACTAGAATGCGGCATGGCGCGAAACGGATTCCGCATTTTCGATTCCGACACGCACGTCGGGCCGTACATGGATGTGCTGGAGCGCTACCTCTCCGCCGGCGAAAAATCGCAGCTCGCTGCCTGGGAGCCTTATCGCGCCAAGAGCAAAGGCCATCCCGTCTACACCAAGGGCGCACGCCGCTACCTGCGCAAGCTCGGTACCGCGCAGGCGCAACCCGACAAGGGCGGCTACATGTCCGGGTTCACCGGCGCCAAGCGCGAGCGCGAACCTTCGGAGCGCGGCGACCATGATCCCGCCGAACGCATCAAGGATCTCGACTACGAGGGTGTAGACGTCAACCTGACGCTTCCTTCAGGCTGGTTCGGCACCTGGACCGCAGGCGACGACATCGCACTGGAAGCGGCGATGTACCGCGCGTATCACCGCTGGATGGAGGATTACTGCGGCGCTTATCCCGAGCGTCTCGGCGGCGTGATCCTCGTCGGCGCGCGCGACGTGAAATCGGGCCTCGAGGAAATCAAGCGCTGCGGCAAATCGCGCTGGGCGTGGGCGGTAATGGCGTACGCGCCGTACGGCGTGCCGCTCGATCACCCGTCGCTCGAGCCGGTCTGGGCCGCGGCGCAGGACCACGATCTCGCCGTCGTGCTGCATACCTTCACCGTGATGCCGCCCTATGCACCGGGCGGACTCGACACCTGGGAGAACCTCTGGCTGCAGCGCTCGGCGGCGCATCCCTGGTGCGGCATGCGCAACATGGCGGCGCTGATCGGCGCCGGCGTGATGGACCGCTACCCGAAGCTGCGCGTCGCGACGCTCGAAGCGGGTCACGGCTGGCTGCCCTTCTGGATGCAGCGCATCGACGAGCATGCCGAGACCATCGCCGCCGCGATCCCGGAATTGAAAGCGAAGCCGAGCGACTACGTGACCGGCGGCCGCTATTTCCAGAGCATCGAGATCCCGGAAGGCGAGAAGCTCACCAACGCGGTGATCGAGCTGGTCGGCGAGGAGGTGCTGATGTATGCGTCAGACTATCCGCACGGCGAGAGTCACTTTCCGAAGTCAGTGGAGAAAGTGCTCGCGTGGGACATGCCGCAAGCGCGCAAGCGCAAGCTCTTCTGGGATAACGCGGTGCGGCTCTACGCGCGCTGTGGCCTTCAATAGCAATCCAAAAGCGCAGCGCCTGCGCG
>DASWER010000504.1:0-2936 GCA_036394655.1 Burkholderiales bacterium | reverse complement strand
TGGACGGCGATGATGCTCGTGCTGCTATGCCGCGGCGCGGGGAGTGTTGCCGTGGATCATTACTTGTGGCGCCGATACGCGGCTACCTATCAAGCGACATAACTCAGGAGGGATCATGGAGGCCGACGCGAGAATTCGTCTGTCGCTGCTGCTGCTGCGCATCGGCGTGTTCATCGTGATGCTGATGTGGACGCTCGACAAGCTGGTGCGCCCCGGCCATGCCGGCGGCATCTTCAAGAAGTTCTACGGCATCGATCTGGGCGGCCCGACGCTCTTCCAGGCACTCGGCGCGCTGGAGCTCCTGCTGCTCGTTCTCTTCGTCAGCGGCACGGCCAAGCGCTTCAGCTACGGCGCGGTGCTCGTTTTGCACGCCGCGTCCACCGTCTCGTCGTATCGCCAATATCTGCAGCCATTCGACAATCTGCTGTTCTTCGCCGCCTGGCCGATGCTCGCGGCCTGCGCCGCGCTCTACCTGCTGCGCGATCTGGACACTTACACCGCTGCCTCTTTCACCAGGCGCTCGAGCACCTCGTAAGGCTGCGCACCGACCACGCCTTGCTTGCCGACGACGAACGTCGGAACGCCGGTGACGCCGTACTCGGCCGCTTTCTTCCAGTCGGCGTCGACCGCCGCGCGATGCGTGCGCCTCGTGATCACCTCGCGCGCCTTGTCGCCGGGCAGGCCGACGCTTTCGGCGATGCGCACCAGCTCGTCGGGATCGCCGACGTTGCGGCCGTCGACGAAATAGGCCTTGAAGAGCGCATCGTGGATCGCTTCGCCGCCGGGCTGCTCATCGGCCCAGGCACCGAGCTCCTGCGCGAGGCGGCTGTTGTAGGTCATGCTGCGCTCGCCGTAGGGCAGGCCCTCGGCGGCCATGCGCGCGCGCATCTGCGCCTGCATCTTCGGGATGTCGTAGCCGCGCCCGGCGAACATCTCCGCGAGGCTGCGCCCCTCGGCCGGCGTCTCAGGATGCAGCGGAAAATGGATCCACTTCACCTTGACGCCGTGCTCCCTCCTGAGCCGCTCAATACGCACGGTACTGAGATAGCACCAGGGTCAGACGTAGTCGCTGAAGATCTCGAGGACGACGGGCTGGCTCATGCCGGACAGCTTATCGCGATTCGCGGTAGCCTGGGTTTCAAGCGATCAACCGGAGAGAAGGAATCATGAGACTCATCCGTATCTGCGCATGGCTGCTCGCGGGCATGGTTCCCGCGGCATGGGCGGCCGATGGCCTAGTCGCGGTGCAGAGCGCGCATCCGCCCAAGGAGACCATCGACCGGTTCGAGAAGCTCGCCAAGGAGAAAGGCATGACGGTCTTTGCCCGCATCGATCACGCGGCCGGCGCTGCCAAGGTCGGCAAGTCGCTGCGACCCACGGAGCTGCTCATCTTCGGCAACCCGCAGGGCGGCACCCCGCTCATGGAATGCGCGCAGACCGCGGGCATCGATCTGCCGATGAAAGTCATGGCTTGGCAGGACGCCGCGGGACAGGCCTGGCTCGGCTACAACGACCCCGAGTGGATTGCGCGGCGGCACGAGGCGCCGGCTTGCAGCGCCGCGGGCAATCTGAAAAAGGCGCTCGCCGGGCTGGTGCACGCGGCGGCCGCCAAGTAAGCGCTACTTGCGCGCCTGCGCCTCGTAGAAGTTGATGAGCTTCACCACGTCGGCCGGATCGATGCGCCCGATCGGCCCGGAGCTGTAGGTGGACGAGCGCACCTTGCCTTGCGCGTCGAGCACGAACTCCGAAGGCTGGACGATGCCGCGACGTTCTTCCCACCACGCGCCGATCGCGTCCGCCTGCTCGCGCGTCACGCCATAGGCGACAGGGAAGGGCAGCTCCGCCGCCACTTCCTTCGCCTTGTCGAGCGGATCGACGCTTGCCGCGACCACCTTGGCGCCGAGCCCCTGGAGCTCGCCGTACTTGCCCGCGAAGCCGGCCAACTGCCGGCGACAGTACGGTCACCAGTGTCCGCGATAGAAGAGGATGATCTTGTAGCGGGCGTCGAGCCCGCCGGGCAGCTCGAGCGTGCCGCCTTCGACCAGCTTGAGCGTCAGCTTTGGAAAAACGTCGCCGCTGTCGAGCTTCGCTGCCATGGAATTTCTCCGATCATCTATTATTCTTGACGCCATGTCAGCCGTTTCGTTCGCCGGCGCCGATCTCCCGATCCGCGACGACCTCCTGGAGGCGCACGAGCGCGCCTGGGCGGCGATCGCCAGACCCGGAACCTGGCTCACCGGGAAGCAGCGCGGCGCCGCGGCCGCGGAGATTCGCCACGCCGCCGGCTGCGCGCTCTGCGCGCGCATTAAAGCCGCGCTTTCGCCCAACGCAGTGCCGGGAACGCACGACAGCATGGGTGAGCTGCCCCCGGCGGAAGTCGAGCTCGTGCATCGCGTGGTCAACGATCCGGGGCGCCTCTCCGAATCCTGGTTGCAATCGGTGCTCGCGCGCGGGCTCTCCGATGGAGAGTACGTCGAGATCGTCGGGCTCATCGCCATGGTGATGGTCCTCGACACCTGCCACCGCGCCCTCGGCCTCGCCGAGCGCGCGCTGCCCGCGCCGGTGGCCGGCGAGCCGAGCCGCTATCGTCCCGCCGGCGCGAAGAAGATGGCGGCGTGGCTGCCGTTGGTCGAGCCCGAGGACGCCACCGAGGCCGACGGCCCGATGTACCCGAGCCCGAAGGTGGGCTACATCTACCGCGGCCTTTCGCTCGTGCCGCAGTCGCTGCGCGACTACTGGGCGCTCGCCAACGAGCATTACCTGCCCGGCCAGTACGTCTACCAGTTCGACAAGTCGATTCGCGCGATCAGCCGGCCGCAGACCGAGATCCTCGCTGCGCGGGTCTCGTCGATGCACCAGTGCGTGTATTGAACGACGGCGCACTCCTACATGCTCCGTGAGAGCATGAAAATCGAAGGGCAGGGGGTGGATCTCGC
>DASWER010000503.1:0-2347 GCA_036394655.1 Burkholderiales bacterium | reverse complement strand
CCCATCACGCGGTTGACCTTGTGCATGTCGAACAAATGCTCGCCCGGTCCGGCGCGCTTCGCGCCCGGGGTGCGGGCCTGCGTGGCTGTCTCCATCCTGCCTCCTACTTGTTGAATTCGAATGCGTCGTGCGAGTCGGTATGGACATGCACGCCGGTGCCGGCGGACTGCACGTCGCCGCTCACCATGTGCAGGCGATCGCCGAGGATCGCGCCTGCCAGGCCGTGCCGCGAGACCGGCATCGACGCGAGCGTGCTCCAGGTGTTGGTCGCCGGATCGTACGACTCGAAGGCGCGCCAGGTGAACATGCTGCGGTAGTCCTGGCCCTCGCCGCCAGTCACGTAAATCCTGCCCTGATAGGCGCCGGCGGCCATGGCGCTGCGCGCGCTCGGCATGCGCGCCTTCGGCGACCCCCAGGCATCGGCGGCCGGATCGTATTCCTCGACCACGCCGACGTTGCTGCTGCCGCTGGAAACGAAAGCGCCGCCGACGCGGCCGCCGATCACGTAGATCTTGCCGTTCACCACGCCGGCGACCGCGTGGTTGCGCGGCGTCGGAATCGGCGCGCGTGCGCGCCAGGTATTCGCCGCCGGGTCGTACTCCTCGACGGCCGGCACCGAATAGTGCGGTCGCGCCGGGTGCACGGCGGGCGATCCGGGCAGCACGCCCGCTCCCGAAATCACGTAGATTTTCTCTCCGATGCTCGCCGCGACCGGCGACCCGCGCTTCGTCGGCAGCGGCGCGAGCGCTCGCCAGCTGTCGTTCGCCGGGTCGTATTCCCAGGCGTTGTCGATCGGCACCCATGCCGCTGGACCCGATTGCGGCAGCACGAAGCCGCCGAACGCGTAGATCTTGCCCTTGTGCTCCGTGAACGAGACATGGTGCGAGGCGAGCGGCATCGGCTTCTTCTTCGACCATTTGTCCGTGGCCGGGTCGTACTCATAGACCATGCCCAAAGGCTTCCAGCCCGGCGCGAGGCCGCAGAACACGTACAGCTTGCCGTTCGCCGCTGCACCCAGCAGCTCTTCGGCCGGCTCGGGAAATGGCGCGAGCTTGATCCACTTGCCCTGCGCCAGCGCTGCGCCCGAAAGGCAAAGCGCGAGCAGCACGGCTCCCAGTATCCGCATGGCTACTCCTTCAGCGCGGCGTTCACCTTCGGCATCACCTGGTCGGCCATCAGCTCCATCGAGCGCTTCGCGAGCTTCGGATCGACCCAGTCGTGGCACGGATAGTAGAGCGTGCCGAAGGGGCCGACCTTCTCGCGGAAGGCGAGGATCTGCTCGACCACGCTGTTCACCGTGCCGGCGATGACGAGCTTCGGCGTCACCGTATCGGCGGTGATCGATGAATCGGGCTCGTTCTGGTCGAGCTTGAACAAGTTGCCTCTTCCGCCGAGACCGACCAGCTTGCGGATGAGCTGCTTGAAGTAGAAGTGGTACGGGCCCTCCGCGCTGTGCCCATAGCGCTTCGCGGTCCTGTCGTCGTCGGCGACGAAGATCGACTTGGCGACGCGCCAGTCCTTGCCGTCGGCTTTCTTTCCCACCGCCTCGACGCCCTCGACATATTTCGGCCAGTGGCTCGCCACCCATTCGGGCAGCAGGAAGTTGGCCGAGATCGGCGTCCAGCCGCGCTTCGCCGCCTCGGTCACGCCCTTCGAGTGCGGCGCCACCGCCGTCACCACGATCGGCGGGTGCGGCTTCTGGTAGGGCTTGATGATCGCGCCCTGCCCGATCTCCGGGATCTGCGTGTTCTGCGTGGTGACGTTGAAGAACTGTCCCTGCAGGTTGTACGGCGGCTCGCCCTTCCAGATGTCGAGCACCATGTTGATCGACTCGAGGAAGATGGCGTTCCTGTCTTTTTTATAGTTGCCAAAGACCTCGGCGTCCGACATCAGTCCACCTGGGCTGATGCCCATGATGAAGCGGCCCTTCAGCAGGTGATCGAGCATCGCGGCCTGCGAGGCGATCGCCGCCGGGTGCGAGTTCGGCATGTTGATGGTGCCGGTGCCGAGCACGATCTGCTTGGTGTCGTGCGCCAGGCTCGCGAGGAACATCATGCACGAAGCGACGTTCTCGGCGAGGTCGGTGACGTGCTCGCCGACCAGCGCTTCCTTGTAGCCGAGCTTGTCCGCGAGCAGGATCGCCTCGCGGTCCTCGGGATAGGTTTCGTGCGGCTGCCGCTTCGGCGGGTGCAGCGGCATCATGAAGGTGCCCAGGCGCATTAGTTCTCCACTTGCTCGATCCGCCCAGCTTGGGCCGATCGGAAAATCGCTTCCAGCGCCGAAACGTTGGCGATCATCTCGCTCTGCGGCACCGGATAAGGCGCGCCGCCGCTGGCGGCTTCGGCGA
>DASWER010000502.1:0-6953 GCA_036394655.1 Burkholderiales bacterium | reverse complement strand
GCCGCGCCCGACGGTCACACGATGCTGTTCTCGTCGCTCTCGCTGCTCGTCAATGCGATCCTTCCTGGCGGCAACGTGAAGTACGACCCGTTCAAGGACTTCGCGCCGATCAGCAACGCGGCGGTGCTGCCGATGGTGGTGGTCACCAGCCCGCAGACGGGCCTCAATACGATGCAGGACCTCATCGCTCGCGCCAAGGCCAAGCCGGGCGACATCAGCTACGGCACCTCGGGCCATGCCGGCTCGACGCACCTCGCCGGCGCGATGCTCGAGAACTTCACCGGCACGAACATGATCAACGTGCCGTTCAAGGGCAACGGCCCGGCGCTCGCCGAAGTGATGGCGGGTCGCGTCACCTTCATGTTCTACCCCGCGGTCGGCATCGCCGATCAGGTTGCGCAGAAGCGGCTGAAGGTGCTCGCGGTAGGCACGGCGCAGCCCTGGTCCGATTTCCCCGGCGTGCCGACGCTGGAGGAGATGGGCCTGCGCGGGTTCGACGCCACCGCGCCGTGGGTCGGGCTGCTCGCGCCGGCCGGCACGCCGCCGGCAATCGTCAACCGAATGAGCGCCGAGATGAGAAGGTCGCTGGCGCGGCCCGAAACGCGCGAGCGCATGAAGCAGCTCGGCGCCATCATCGTCGCCGACACGCCGGCGGAATTCGCAAGCTTCCTGCGCAAGGACTACGAGCGCTGGGCGCAGGTCATCAAGACTTCAGGGGTCAAAGCGGAATGATCACTTGCGGGCGCAGGACGCGGGGCTGTCGGCGCAGATCTTCTGCCGCAGGTCCTGCGCGCGCTTGTTGCCGGCGAGCAGCGGCTCGCGCAGCAAGGTGACCGCGAGGTCGTAGAACTTCGGGTCGCCGACGGCGGCGACGGCATAGAGCGCCGCCATGTTCACCATCGCTCCCTCGTTTCCCTGGCGCGTGGCCTTGAGGTACCAGTCGCGCGCGTCGTTCAGGCTGCGCGGCGTGCCCTCCGCACGCATGTAGGCGGTGCCGAGACTGACCTGCGCGGCGGCCAGGCCCTGCGCCGCCGCCTTCTGCATGAGTGCGAAGGCCTTGGTCGGGTCCCGCTGCCGGCCGTCCATCGCATAGAAATTCGCAAGGCTGTATTGCGCGGGTGCGAACCCCTGGTCGGCCGCCCGCGTCCACCACTCGACCGCGAGCTCGGGCTGCTTCGCGTCGAGGCCGCGGCCCGACACGTAGAAGTACGCGAGGTTGGACTGCGCCTCGGCGTGGCCCTGCTCGGCTGCCTTGCGCGTCAGGGCGATCGACTGGCGCTCGTCCTGCTGGACCTGCGGGGCGCCCCAGGAGTGCAGGCGTGCCAGCATGAACTGGGCTTCCGCATCGCCATCGTCGGCGAGGCTGCGGAGCCGCTCAACCGCCCCCGGGTCGCCGCCGCGCGCCTTGCCGAAAAGAACGCTGCTTTCCTGCCGCGGCAGCCCGCGCGTGGCGAGGCATTCCGGGCACGCCGCCTTCTGGCCGATGGCGAGCTCGCTGCCGAAGGCCGCGAACTCCGCGAAGTCCTTCGCGCCCACGTTGGACAAATGGACATCGATCCACACGCCGTCGTGCACCGCGTGTGCCGACCAATGCCGCTGCACGAGGTCGCCGAGCTCGGTGGTGAACTCCACTACCGCGAAGGGGCCGTGATCGAAGAAGCGCTCGTTCCCCGGCTTCGTGTACCCGGGACCGGGATTCGCCCAGAACTTCCGGCGACAGGCATCACCAGGGTCGCACTTGTACGCCGGCTCGAGATAGAACGAGGCGATGAGGTTGCGGCGGGCGTTGGTCAGCATGTAATAGAGCTGCCCGCCGTCGCCTGCGCGGCGCTGCTGCTCGAGCATCCATCCCGCGCCGGGAAAGCGCAGCTCCCACGGCGTATAGGACATCGAGACCGCCGCCGTTTCCTCGCGCGTGCGCACATCCGCGTGCGCGAGCGAAGCCGTGGCCAGAATGGCAATGGCTGCTGCGCGAATCCTCATGGTCCTCCGGTCACGTAAGGTTCCAGCGCGCCAACCACCTCGCCCCGCTGGATCGGCACGCACTCCGGGGGAAAATCCTGCCTGAAGCGGCCGCCATGGTCGAGCACGCGGTCGATGAAGATCTTCAGCCGCCCCATCGCGCCGGTCGGCAGGTCGTGCAGCACGAGCAGCGTCCAGGGCTGCAGCAGGCATTGCGCGATCGCGGTTTCCGCCCAGCCGCGCGGATCTTCCCAGTCGCGCGGGATCGCGTTCCACAGCACGCAGGTCATTTTCTCTTTCGTCAGCACGTCCACGGCTGCGGAATTGAGAAGATGCGGCCCGAGGTCGCCGCCGCCGCCGAACGGCCGAAACAGCTGATCCGGATGCGCCAGCTCGTCGATCGCGGATTGCGTGTCGACGATCTCGGCGATGACGCGCGCCGGGTCGCTCACGCGGCCGAGCGGCTGGGTGTGGCTCCAGGTGTGATTGCCGATCCAGTGGCCCGCGGCGTGCGCGCGCTTGGCGATGGCGCGCCGTTCGGGATCGGCCAGCTTCGAGCCGAGCACGAAGAAGGTCGCGCTGATGCCCGCCGTCCCGAGGATGTCCAGCACGCGCGGCGTCACCGCCGGCTCGGGCCCGTTATCGAACGTCAATGTCACGTCAAGCATAGACCCCCTTGACAGGGGGGCGGCCCAAAGATTCAGGCGCCTTTCGCGCGCGTCATGAAAACAAGACGTTCGAACAAATGAACATCTTGTTCGTTCTTGAGCAACGCACCATGCAGCGGCGGGATGATGGTCTTGCGGTCCTTGGAGCGCAGCGCTTCGGCAGGGATGTCCTCGGCGAGCAGCAGCTTCAGCCAGTCGAGCAGCTCGCTGGTCGAGGGCTTCTTTTTCAGCCCGGGAACCTCGCGCACTTCGAAGAACACCTCCATCGCCTCGCGCAGCAGCGACTTCTTCAGGCCGGGGAAGTGCACCGCGACGATCTTCTCCATCGTTTCCTTGTCCGGGAAACGGATGTAGTGGAAGAAGCAGCGGCGCAGGAAGGCGTCGGGCAGCTCCTTCTCGTTGTTCGAGGTGATGAACACGATCGGCCGGTGCTTGGCCTTGACCAGCTCGCGCGTCTCGTAGACGTAGAACTCCATGCGGTCGAGCTCGCGCAGCAGGTCGTTCGGGAACTCGATATCCGCCTTGTCGACCTCGTCTATGAGCAGCACCACCGGCTGGTCGCCGCTGAAGGCCTGCCACAGCATGCCCTTGACGATGTAGTTGTGGATGTCGTGCACGCGCTGGTCGCCGAGCTGCGAGTCGCGCAGCCGGCTGACCGCGTCGTACTCGTACAGGCCCTGCTGCGCCTTGGTGGTCGACTTGATGTGCCATTCAAGGAGCGGCACGCCGAGGGAGCGCGCCACCTCGACCGCGAGCATGGTCTTGCCGGTGCCGGGCTCGCCTTTGACGAGCAGCGGCCGCTGGAGCGTGATCGCCGCGTTGACCGCTAGCGTCAGGTCGTCGGTGGAGACGTAGGTGTCGGAGCCCTTGAATCGCATGCCTGCATTGTAAACTGCGCGCAAACCTGGCTAGAATTCGACGCCTTCGACCCTAACAACTCCTAGAAACAAGCGTGAAGCGACTCCTTTTCCTGCTGATCGGTGCGGCGCTCGCCGCGAGCGCGTTCGCGCAGGACAAAAAGCCGGCGAAAAAAGCCGCCGTGGCTCAAGTGGCAGACGCGAGGCCGACGATCCCCACCGAGAATTTCCATGCGCAGTGCATCGGCTGCCACGGCATTCCGGGCTACAAGACCGCGTTCCCCGAGGTCTACCACGTGCCGAAGATCGCCGGCCAGCAGCCGGGCTACATCGTCGCGGCGCTCAAGGCCTACAAGTCCGGCGAGCGCTCGCATCCGTCGATGCGCGGCATCGCGGCGAGCCTGAACGAGGACCAGATGAAGGCGCTCGCCGATTACTACGGAGCGCCCGCGAAATGAGCCGCTTCCTCGCCATCGTCATCGGAGCGGCGCTCGCATTCAATCTGCAGGCGCGCGGCAACGCGGAGAAGGGCAAGCAGAAGGCGGCGCAGGTATGCGCGGCGTGCCATGGTCCAGACGGGAACAAACCGTCGGCACCCGATCAGCCGGTGCTCGCGGGGCAGTACTACGATTACCTGCTGCGCGCGCTAGGGGACTACAAGAACGGCCGGCGCACTAACCCGATCATGAAGGGCTTCGCGGGACAGCTTTCCCCGCAGGACATGCAAGACCTCGCCGCGTGGTTCTCGAGCCAGCCGACGAGCTCGCTGCACGACCAGCGCTAACTGCAGTGCATTCCGGTGGCGTAGAAGCGCGTGAGGCCCGCGCGCATGCGCAGCACCGTGCGCTGCCATTCGTTGAAGTCGGCGAGCCCGCTGCGCAGCTGGGCGACGAGCTGCGCTTCGAGCGCCGCAAGCTCGATGCCGGTGAGCCGGCCCTCTGACAGGACCTGGCGGCCGGCGACGTACAGCGCCTTGATGTGCCGGCTGGTGGCGCGCGCCAGGACGAGCGGCAGCTCGTCGAGCTGCTCGGCGATGACATCGCGCGCAAGCGCCGCGTAATCGAGCACGAGAACATCGGCGAGCCGGCCGGGTTCGAGCGCGGCCGGCTCGTCGATTCCGGTCACCGCGCGCCGGCCGCCATCGCAGGCCGCCTGCATCAGGGTGCCCGCATCGAGCGCCTGCTCGAAACCGACGCCGTGATGCAGAAACCAGGCGAGCCGCAGCTCGGAAAGCGCATCGTCATCGTCGTCGAGGCCGACGCCATCGAGACCGATGGCCATTGGCACGCCGGCCTGCAGCATTGCCGCGACCGGCGGCAGACCTGAGCGCAGGCCCAGATTCGAGCTGTTGTTGACCGAGATGGTGACGCCGCGCTCGGCGAGGAGCTCGAGCTCTGCGGGCCGCGCCCATACCGCGTGTGCGACCGAAAGGCGCGGCGAAAGCAGCCCGATGGAGTCCAGAAATTTCAGCATGCCCTGTGGATACTCGCGGTCAGCCCATTCGCGCTGGTAGCGCGTCTCGAGCAGATGCATGTGCACGCGCCGGCCGGTCGCGGCCGAACGCTCGGCGATCGCCGACAGCAGGGCGTGAGAGCACCACTGCACTGCGGCGGGGCCGAACTGCACGGTGACGAGATCCGATTCGATGGCGCGGCCGATCTCTTCCACGAGCGCGACCTGCTCGGCCGGCGGCAGCGGCTTCGGCGACAGGCGGCTGCGCACCGCCGCGCGGTCTTTCTCCTCCACTAGTGGAAGCACGCGCTCATCCTCGCCGTAGGCGATGGCGTTGCGGTCGCGCAGCGATGGCGCGAATGCAATTCGCACGCCGACGTCTTGCGCTGCCCGCGCGATCTCGCGCGCCTCGTCGACCATGCTCATCCCGCCCTGCGGCCGCACGTAGTGGCACATCACGCTCCCCGCGCCGCCGAGCGCCGAGCGTCCGAAGGCGACCGCGCCGATGAGATACGGGTCGACGCGCGGCGCGCCGACGATCGCCGCGAGCCACAGCTCGAGGGGCAGCTCGAGCGCGCCGAGCGCCACCGGCTTCACGGCGCGCGCATGATCGTGCGCATTCGTGAGCGCGGGCAGGGCCAGCAAGCCGGCGCCTTCGCCCGGCTTGCCGGGCGCGACCGCGGAGATCCGGTTCCCGGAGAGCGCGATGCGGCGGTGCCGCTCGGCGCGGCGCTGCGCCGGCTTTGCCAGCAACCGCTCTACGGCGAGCTCCATTCGGCTATGCTAACTCGCATGGGGGTGGCGAACTTGATGGGGAAGCGCCGGCGCGCGCGACCGGTGCGCATCGCCGCCGAGCCCAGTGCGCTCGTGTTCGACGCCGCTCGCGCCGCGCTCATCGTGATCGACATGCAGAACGACTTCTGCACTCAAGGTGGCTGGTTCGATTCGCGCGGCATCGATCTCGACCCGGCGCGCGCGGTGATCGGGCCCATCAACCGCATGACCGGGGCAGCGCGCAAGGCGAAGATGCCGGTGATCTGGTTGAACTGGGGCAACCGTCCCGACCGCCTCAATTTGCCGCATGGCGTGCTGCGCACGGGCGCTTATGGTGCACGCTTGCCGAGCGGCCGCGGGCCGGTTCTCGAGCGCGGCAGCTGGGGCGCCCGGATTGTCGACGAGTTGAAGCAGGGCAAGGATGACATCCACGTCGACAAGCATCGGTTGAGCGGCTTCTGGGACAACGAGCTCGACTCGATCCTGCGGCGGCTCGACGTGAGCACGCTCTTCTTTGCCGGGGTGAACCTCGATCGCTGCGTCCTCGCCACGATGCAGGATGCCGCCTTCATCGGCTACGACCCGATCCTGCTCGATGACTGCGCCGCCACCTCGTCGCCGCAATATTGCAGCGAGGCGGCCCGGTTTCTGCTTAGACTGCTGTACGGCTTCGTGACCACGTCGAAGAACGTGCTCGCAGCCCTCAACAAAGGGAGACTCAAATCATGATGCGCATCCTCGCTGCGGTGGGCTTGGTGCTCGCCTGCGGTGCCGTCCAGGCGCAGGCGCCGGTCAAGATCAAGTTCGTGCTCGACTGGAAGTACCAGGGCCTGCATGCCTGGTATTTCATCGCCCAGGACAAGGGCTACTACAAGGCCGAGGGGCTCGACGTCGAGATCGACCAGGGCGAGGGCTCGGCGGCGACCATCACCAAGATCGCCGGGGGCGCTTACAACGCCGGCTTCGGCGACGTGAACGCCATCATCCAGCTCGCGGCGACCAAGCCGCAGGACGCGCCGGTGATGACCTACATGTTCTACAACAAGGCGCCCTTCGTGATCATCGCCAGGAAGGCGAGCGGTATCTCGAAGCCGAAGGACCTCGAGGGCAAGACCGTCGGCTCGCCGCCGGGCGCCGCCGCGCTGAAGCTCTTTCCGGCGCTGGCGAAGAAGGCGGGCATCGACAACGCGAAGGTCCAGTGGGTGAACATGGCGCCGCAGCTGCAGGAGCAGATGCTGCT
>DASWER010000501.1:0-1790 GCA_036394655.1 Burkholderiales bacterium | reverse complement strand
CACAACATCGCGGTGGACCGGCAAGGCAATCTCTACACGGCCGAAGTGCAGACCGGGCAGCGCATCCAGAAATTCCGCCGCATCGATCGGCAAGAGTAGCTCTCACTATAGGAGAAGAACGATGGTCAAAACCATTCTTGGCGCCGTGCTGCTCGCGGCATCCGTCGCGGCCATCGCGCAGCCGAAGTACCCGCAGCGCACGATCGAGGTGGTGGTGCCCTATGCGCCCGGCGGCGGCACCGACAACCTGATGCGCATGATCACCGGCATCATCGACGAGAACAAATGGTCGCCGGTGCCGATGAACGTCAACAACCGTGCCGGGGGAAGCGGGGCGGTGGGCTATAACTACCTCATCAATAAAAAGGGAGATTCCCATGTGGTGGCCGGCGCCACGCCGATGGTGGTGTCGGGCAAGATCGAGGGACGCCTGCCGGGCAACCACCGCGACGTGATGACCATGCTGATGGTGGTCGCCATCGACGAGCTGATGCTCTCGGTGCGCGACGAGTCGCCGTACAAGACGATCGATGATTTCGTAAAGGCCGCGCGCGCCAAGCCCGGCGGCCTGACGGTGGGCGGCACCGCCACCTTCACCGAGGACCACATCTTCACGCACCTGTTCGAGCAGGCGGCCAAGGTGAAAGTGAAGTATGTGCCGTTCAACTCGGGCGGCGAGGTGACCGCGGCGCTGATGGGCGGGCACATCGACGCCGGCGTGATGAACCCCAACGAGATCGTGGCGCAGATCGAGGCGAAGAAGGCGCGCAACCTCGCGGTGGCGTCCAAGAAGCGGCTGACGGATGCGCAGGATGTGCCGACGTTCGCGGAGAAAGGCTACGAGTTCTACTGGGAGCAGATGCGCGGCGTGGTGGGGCCGGCGAACATGTCGCCCGAGTCGGTGAAGTGGTGGCAGGACACGCTGAAGAAGGTCACCGACACCAGGAAGTGGAAAGAGGACTACATCAAGCGCAACCTGCTGACGCCGACGCAATGGACCGGCGAGGAAGCGAACAAGTACCTCGACAGCCTGACCGACAAGTACGGCAAGGCGCTGCACGACCTCGGCGGCGTCAAGAAGTAAGTGCACAAGGCCGACCGCATAACCGCGGTCCTGCTGCTCGCCTTGAGCGTTGCCTTCTCGGCGGGCGCGCTCAAGTACTACCCCTACGGCGGCGAAGGCGGCCCGGGATCGGCCTTCCTGCCGTTCTGGCTCGGCCTGGTGATGGCGGGACTCGCGCTGCTGATGCTGCTGCGCCGTGCGCGCGCGGCGGATGCGGAGATCGACTGGCTGCCGCGCGGCGAGGGAAGGAGCCGCGTGCTGGTGGTGATCGCCGCCACCGCCGCGTTCGTCGCCTTGATGAACTTCGTCGGCATGATCGTCGGCACCGCGGTTTACCTCGCGGTGCTGATGCGCTTCCTCGGGCGCCATCGCTGGTGGGTCATGCTGGCGATCGCGCTCGCGGCGGCGGGCACCAACTGGCTGGTGTTCGCCCACTGGCTGCACGTGCCGTTTCCCGAGGGGTTGTTCTGGACTTTCTAGCAAACCTCGGGCTCGGCTTCTCCATCGCGCTGACGCCGTTCAACATCCTGATGGCGGTCGTCGGCGTGATGGTCGGCATGCTGATCGGCGCGCTGCCGGGCGTCGGGCCGCCCTCGGGCGTGGCGATGCTGCTGCCGCTCACCTTCGGCATGGATCCGACCTCCGGCATCATCATGCTCGCCGCGCTCTACGCCGGCACGATGTACGGCGGCACCATCACCTCGGTGCTGATCAACACGCCGGGCGA
>DASWER010000500.1:0-3394 GCA_036394655.1 Burkholderiales bacterium | reverse complement strand
GAGGAGGCGAGCCCGCGCATCCGCACGCAGGCGAATCCCGAGGCGCGCAAGGCGCTGCTTGGACTCGAGCACGAGCACGCGGTGTCGAAGGCCGACTTCAGCAAACCCTATGACGCCGGCGAGGCGAGCCGCCCGCTCGGCGACCAGCCGCTGCTGCTCGCGCGCATCCAGACCGGCCACGATCGCAACGGCCAGCCGGTGGTCGCTTTGCATCCGGCCGAAGGGCAGGGGGTCACGCTGTCCTTCGATTCCGTGCTGCTGCATTCGGTTTGCCGCCTGCTTCAGGCCGCCGTGAAGAAGAGCGACTGGGACATGGAGCTCAAGCTTCCCGGGACCGAGCCGTCCGAAGCCGGCGAGCGGCCGGCGCGCACCTTGAATTGAGTTCATTCGATCAGCTCAGCTTGATCGCCCCGCTGTTGCAGGCGGTCCGCGACCTTGGCTACACGACGCCCACGCCCGTGCAGGAGCAGGCGATCCCGCTGGTGCTCGCGGGCCGCGACCTGATGGCCGGCGCGCAGACCGGCACCGGCAAGACCGCGGCGTTTGCGCTGCCGATCCTGCAGCGCCTCGCGCCGCAGGCGAGCACCTCGACCTCGCCGGCGCGCCACCCGGTGCGCGCGCTGGTGCTCACGCCGACGCGCGAGCTCGCGGTACAGGTGGCTGAGAGCTTCCGCGATTACGGAAGACACGTGCCGCTGCGCAGCACCGTGGTCTACGGCGGCGTCGACATGAACGCGCAGATCGCCGAGTTGCGCCGCGGCGTCGAAGTGCTGGTGGCAACGCCCGGGCGGCTGCTCGACCATGTGCAGAACAAGACCGTGATGTTCAACCAGGTCGGTGTGCTGGTGCTCGACGAGGCCGATCGCATGCTCGACATGGGCTTCCTGCCCGACATCAAGCGCATCATCGCGCTGCTCCCCAAGGAGCGGCAGAACCTGCTGTTCTCCGCCACCTTTCCCGACGAGATCCGCACGCTGGCGAAGACGCTGCTGCGCAATCCCGCCGAGATCACGGTGACGCCGCGCAACGTGGCGGCCGAGCTGGTAACGCACGTGGTGCACCCGGTGGCGCGCGAGAAGAAGCGCGACCTCCTCGCCTACATCATCCAGACGCGCGGCTTGAAGCAAGTGCTGGTGTTCAGCGGCACGCGCATCGGTGCCAATCGGCTGGCGCATCAGCTGCGCCTCGACCACATCCAGGCCGACGCGATCCACGGCGACAAGACCCAGGCCGAGCGCGAGCTGGCGCTGGCCGACTTCAAGGCGGGAAAGACCGCAGTGTTGGTGGCGACCGACGTCGCCTCGCGCGGCCTCGATATCGAAGGCCTGCCGCAGGTGATCAACTTCGACGTGCCGCGCTCGCCCGAGGATTATGTGCACCGCATCGGCCGCACCGGCCGGGCGGGCCTTACTGGCGAGGCCATCTCTCTCGTCGCGCCCGAGGACATGGAGTCGCTCGCCGCGATCGAGCGGCTGATCAAGAAGAGGATCGAGCGCATCCTGGTGCCGGGCTTCCAGCCGAGCGGTGCCACGGTGGCGACGCTGATGGGCGACCAGCCCACGCGCCGAAGTCCGCCGGCGGTCAGGCGCGACCGTCCCGTCGCAAAGCACGCCGATCCGATCTTCTCCAAGCCCTACGAACCCGGCACCGCGCCCCCGGCGCCAGCCAAGCCCGAAGCTCCCCAGCAATCCTCGAAGCGCAAGCAGCCGCAGATCGCGGCCCTGCTGGGCGGAAAATCAAAACCAGCTTAGACGCAGCGGGCGCCGTCCACTTCGATGCAGACGCCGCTGATCATCGCGGCCTCATCCGACGCCAGGTAAAGGCAGGCATTCGCCACATCCAGCGGCGTGGAGAAGCGGCCAAGCGGGATGGTCGCCATGAAGCGCTTCTTTGCCTCCTCGCTCACCGTGCCGCCGGCGAACTCGGCCGAGAGGCCGGTTTCCGGGCTGAAGACCGGATTGACGCAGTTGACGCGGATCCTGTCCGGCCCGAACTCGCCGGCCATCGACTTGGACATGTTGATGACGGCGCCTTTCGAGCTGTTGTAGACAGTCAGCCCGGGACGCGGGCGAATCCCGGCGGTGGAGGCGATGTTGACGATGGCGCCGCCGCCGCGGCGGCGGAACACCGGCACCGCGTGTATCGCCGAGAGATAGATGCTCTTCACGTTGACCGCGTAGACCTTGTCGAACTCGGCCTCGGTCACCTCGAGGTAAGGCTTGTTGCGGTGGGTCCAGCCGGCGTTGTTGACCACGATGGCGAGATCGCCGCCGGCCTCGCGTACCAGCTTCGCCCAGTCGGCGCCCTTGGTCACGTCGCCCTGCACGAAGCGTCCGCCGATCTCTTGCGCCACCTTCTCGCCCTGCGGGCTGACATCGTTGACGATCACCCGCGCGCCTTCCTCTGCGAAGCGCCGCGCGATGCCGACGCCGAAGCCGGAGCCGGCGCCCGTCACGATTGCCACCTTGTCCTTGAGACGCATCAGGCCTCCTTGAATGGGCTATGGTCGGCCAGCTCGTTGACGTATTGGGCGACGCCGGCGCCTTCTCGCTCGAGGAAAGTCTCGACCGCGCGCGCGAACTTCGGATGCGCGAGCCAGTGCGCCGAAAGCGTCTGCACCGGCAGCAGGCCGCGGAACAGCTTGTGCTCGCCCTGCGCGCCGCCTTCGAAAGTCGCTATTTTCCTGGAGATCGCATACTCGATCGCCTGGTAATAGCAGCACTCGAAATGCAGCAGCGGCACGTGCTCTACCGCGCCCCAGTAGCGGCCGTAAAGGCTGTGCGCGTCGCGCAGGAAGAGCGAGGTGGCGATCGGCCGTGCTTCGCGCTCTGCCAGCACCATCACCACATGCTCGCCGAGCAAGCTGCCCAGGCGCAGAAAGAATTCGAGGCTCAAGTATGGCGTCGAGCGATGCGCCGCATAGGTGCCGCGATAGCAACGGTTGAAGAATTCCCAGTGGCGCCGCTCGATCGCCGCGCCTTCCAGCCTGCGCAGGCTGACACCGGCCTCGGCTACGCGGCGGCGCTCCTGGCGGATGTTCTTGCGCCGCGCGTGCGACAGGCGCGCCAGGAAATCGTCGAAGTCGGCATAGCCGTCGTTGCGCCAGTGGAACTGCACGGTGCGGCGCATGAGAAAGCCGTATTCGGCGAGCAGCGAGGCATCCTCGTCGCGGGCAAACAGGACATGGAGCGAGGAGGTATCGCGTGCAAGCTCCAGCGCTGCCTTGATGAGCGTTTTGCGCACATCGGTCGATGCGGCCAGCAGCCGCGGGCCGCGCACCGGCGTGAAAGGCACGGCGCAGACCAGCTTCGGGTAGTAATCGACGCCATGGCGCTCATGGGCATCGGCCCAGGCCCAGTCGAAGACGTATTCGCCGTAGGAGTGGTTCTTGGCG
>DASWER010000499.1:0-1753 GCA_036394655.1 Burkholderiales bacterium | reverse complement strand
CTGCGCGCCTACTTCGATCACATCGCGCGGATCGGCGTCACGTTCAAGTACACCGAGAAGGGGCCGCAAGGTCTGCTGACCGGGAAGAAGGCCTATGTGTTCGTCACCCGCGGCGGGGTGTACGGCACCGAGCATCTGCACACGAAATACGTGCGCGACTTCCTCGCCTTTGTCGGCATCACCGATGTGGAGTTCATCTACGCCGAGGGCCTGGCGATCAGCCCGGCCAGCAAGGACGCGGCGCTCGCGAAAGCCCGCGAGGTGATCGAGCGCTTGACCTTGAATAAGCCGCAGTTCGCACTCACATAGGAAGACTATGACGACCCGAACCGTACACAGAATCATCAAGTCGATGCCCGCCTCCGACGGCGCGGGCGTCAAGCTGCGCCGCAGCCTGGGCCAGTCGCACTTCGCGCGGCTGGATCCTTTTTTGATGCTGGATGAATTCTCGTCCGAGGACGCGAGCGACTACATCGCCGGCTTTCCGGCGCATCCGCATCGCGGCTTCGAGACGGTGACCTACATCCTCGATGGCCACATGCTGCACGAGGACCATCTGGGAAATAAGGGCAACCTGAAGTCGGGCGGCGTGCAATGGATGACCGCCGGCCGCGGCATCATCCACTCCGAGATGCCGCAGCAGGACCGCGGCCGCATGCGCGGCTTCCAGCTCTGGATCAACCTGCCGGCGAAGGACAAGATGAAGCCGGCGAGCTATCGCGACCTCGACGCCAGCGACATTCCCGAGGTCAAGCTCGGCGACAAAGGCAAAGTGCGCGTCATCGCCGGCAATTACGCCGGCACGGCGGCGCCGGTGAAGCCGGGCGCAACCGATGCGACGTATCTCGACGTGCACCTGCCGGCGCGGGCGACGTTCACCCATTCCATCCCCGATGGGTACAACGCATTCGCCTATGTCTACGAGGGTGCGCTGGAAGGCATCGCGCAACGCGCCGCGGCCGTGTTCACGACCGAGGGCGACGTGCAGGTCAAGGCCACCGGCGACGGCGCGCGCTTCATCCTGCTCGCCGGCCGCCCGATCGGCGAGCCGGTGGTGCAGTACGGACCGTTCGTGATGAACACGCGCGAAGAGATCGACCAGGCGATCAGCGACTACCAGGCCGGTACGCTGACCGAGGATCGCGCGCTGCAAACCTGAACCGAATTCGGGGCCAGGGTCGTAATTGTTCGGTAGTACGCTGGACGTCCCCCATCAACCCACAGGGAGACGTCCATGAGAAAGCTGTTGTTCTTGGCGGCTGCGCTCATCGCCGCGCCGGTTTACGCGCAGAGCGGCAACAACCTGGAGATCATTCACCACCCGAACTACGACAAGTCGGTGTTCATGCCCTTCTCACCGGCGATCAAGATCAAGAGCGGGAAGATCTTGTGGCTGGCCGGCGGTACCGCGCTGCCCGTCTACCACGACCATCCGCACAAGCGCGAGCAGGTGCTGCAGTACCTGAACAACGATCTCGAAGCGCAGGTGAAGCGCACGATGGACGGCGTGATGGAGACGCTGAAGGCCGCCGGCGCCTCGCCGAAAGACGTAGTGCACGTGTTCATCTTCCGCACACGCCCGCGCATCGGCGACATCGGCAAGTCGAGCGCCGTGGTGAACTCGTACTTCGCGCCCTACAACCACAAGCCGACCACCACCAACATGGCGGTACTCGAGCTCGGCGAGCCCGAGCAGCTGGTGGAGATTCAGGTCGTCGCGGTGGTCGACAACTAGTCTGAAAGCGGGTTCGGC
>DASWER010000498.1:0-3167 GCA_036394655.1 Burkholderiales bacterium | reverse complement strand
TGGGTGAAGGCGCCGCGGCCATTGCATTCGCCTAGCGCCCAGACGCCGTTCACAGTCGTGCGGCACTCGTCGTCGACCTTGATGTAGCCGCGCTCGTCGGTCTCGATGCCCGCTTCGCGCAGCCCAAGATCGCCGGTATTCGGCGTGCGGCCCACCGCCAGCAGGACGTGGCTGCCCTCGGCGATCGGTCGTCCGCCCTTGCAATGCAGGCCGACGACGATGCTCTTGCCCTTCCTCTTCAGCTCCATGCACTCGGCATCCGTGCGCAGGCGGATGCCCTCGCGCTTGAGCACGGCACGGATCTCGGCGGCGATGTCGTCGTCCTCGTGCGGCAGCAGCTTTGGCGCGCGCTCGACCACCGTCACCTGCGAGCCGAAGCGCCGGTACATCTGCGCGAATTCCAGGCCGATGTAGCTGCCGCCGACGATCACCAGGTGCGGCGGCGTGAAATCCACTTTCATGATGCTGCTGTTGGTGAAGAAGGGCACGTCCTTGACGCCGGGAAGATCGGGCACCGCGGCGCGCGCGCCGACGTTGATGAAGATGCGCTCGGCTTCCAGCTCGCGCCCCTTGACCGCGATGCGGCGCGCAGCGATGAACTTCGCCTGGCCGTGCACCAACGACACGTGCTTCATGCCCGCGATCCATTTCTTCAGGCGGTCGACCGACTGGCGCACGATGCGGTCCTTGCGCCGCTTCACGCCCGCCATGTCGACGCGCACCCTGCCGGCGGAGAAACCGTACTCGGCGCCGCGGCGCGCCATATGAGCGGCGCGAGCGCTGGCGATCAGCGTCTTGGTGGGAATGCAGCCGGTGTTGACGCAGGTGCCGCCGAGCACCTTGCGCTCGATGACCGCGGTCTTCAGGCCTTCCTTGTCGAGACGCGCGCAGAGCGCCGGCGCCGCCTGCCCGACACCGATGACGATCGCATCGTAGCGCTCGGTCATGGACTCTTTCTGAAGACCAGCAGGCGATTGTTCGCCGGCATGGGGTTGTCCTCTTCTAGCACCAAGCGGTGGCGCTTCGCCAGCGCGTCGATCGCTTCGAAGTCGCGCAAGCCGCTCGCCGGGTCGCGGCCGCGCAGCCAGGCATCGAATTCGGCATTGCTCGGCGAAGTGTGCTTGCCGCCGTAGTTGAAGGGTCCGTAGAGCGCGAACACGCCGCCCTTCGGAAGCAGCGCGGCGACGGCGGCGAACATGCGCTCGACCTGCGGCCACGAAATGATGTGGCAAGTGTTGGCGGAGAACACCGCGTCCGCCTCGAGCTCGGGGAAGGGCCGATCGACGTCGAGCTCGATCGGCTCCGCGAGCCGCGGTGTCTGCGCCTCCGCGCGCCACAGGCGGATGCCAGGAAGATTCTCGGCGATGTCGCTCGGCTGCCACGCGAGATGCGGCAGCGCCGGCGCGAAATACGCGGCGTGCTGCCCGGTGCCCGAGCCGATCTCGAGCACCGCCGTGCGATCGCCGAACACGCGACGCAGTACGCTGAGAATCGGCTCGCGATTGCGCTCGCAGGCGTCAGAAAATTGTTTCATAGCGCAGCTGAACGATGCCGGGCGTGGCGATCAGTCCGTCGAGGCTGGCGGCGACGTAGTAGATGATTTCCACGCGTCTCCGACGAGGCTGCGCAGCTGGAAGGAATCGTCGTCGCGGAACAGAAAAGTCTCGAGGAAGCTCACCCAGCCTGCTCCTTGCATCAGCTCAGCGCCTGGCGCGGCGAAGGGTGCGGCCTTGACGACGCTTTGCAGCGCGCGCTGCTCGAGCTGCGGATAACCGTTGGTGCGAAGCACCGACACCGCGAGCGGTGCTCCGCCGCTGTCGATGGTGATCTCCACGACGACGATCGATTTCATCACTTCGGGCAGCGGCGCCGAATAAGTCTCGGCGCTCGCCGCGGCGATGCGCTTTGCCACGCCGCGCTTGTATCCGTCCAGCGTTTCGACCCTGACCGGCGCAGGCGCCGGCGTGATGGCGCAGCCCGCCAGGCATGCGGCGATCGCGGCCAATGCGAGTTTCTTCTTGTGCATGCCGCTACATGGTAGAGGATTTGCGCAGGCGCCATGTCGCGAGCGGTCCGAAGAGCGCGCCCGCGCCGAGCGTCGACCAGGCGATGCCCCAGGCGAAGCTGTCGGCGCTGGTTCTCGCGCCGCCGGCAAGGTCGAGCGCCCAGCCGAACACCACCGGGCTGACGACGCCAGCACCGAAGCCGATCACCGAGCGGACCGCGTACGCCACGCCGAGGTAGTGCGCGGGCACGCTCTCGGCGAGCACCAGCGAATGCGTCGACGAGTCGGCGATCCCGGCGAAGTTATAGAGACAAGCGAGCGCCACCAGCAACCCGAGCGGCAGCGCGATCAGCCAGCCGATCGAGAACGAGAGTGCGAGGCTGACGCAGGACCAGGTGAGGATGGTCTGCGTGCGACCCCAGCGGTCCGCCATGGTGCCGCCGACGATCGAGCCTGCGATGTTGGCGACATAGGTGAGCGCGGCGAACATCAGCGCCACCTGGGCGCTCACGCCTTCCGCGAGAGCCGCCGTGGTCAAAAACGCGGGCAACCAGGCCCACATGCCGAGCAGCTCCCAGTTGTGGAAGCTGTAGCCCCATATCGACAGCATGCCGCGGCGGTTGCGCCAGACGGCGGGCAGCGACGCGAGCAGCGATTCGCCCGCGGGACGCGGATGAACCGTGTTCGGTGTGCCGCGCAGCACGTAAAGGCCAAGCAGCCACGAGATCACGGGAAGCGCAGCCACCACGGTGAGCGCGCCGCGCCAGTCGGTGAATTTCAGCGCGAGGCCGGCGACGCCGAGCGAGATGGCGTAGCCGGCGCTCGAGCCGGCGATGAGATAGCCCATGGCGCGGCCGCGGCGCGCGCGCGCGACGTGCTCGTTGATCAGCGCGAGCGCCGGCGTGTATGTGCCGCCCTGGCACAGGCCGGTGAGCGCGTGCAGCCAGAAGGCGGACCAGAAGCTGTCGGCGAACAGCACGAAGGCCCAGGGGCTGACGCAGGCGGCGATGCCCGTGGCGAGGTAGGCGCGCTTCGCACCGAAGTGATCGGCGATGAAGCCGACGATGAACAGCGAGCTCAGGTAGCCGAGGTGAAACGCCGCCTGGATCATGCCGGCCTCGCGCGCGCTCAAGCCCCACGCCACTTGCGTGAGCGGCAGCAC
>DASWER010000497.1:0-4913 GCA_036394655.1 Burkholderiales bacterium | reverse complement strand
TTTCACCTGCTGCGCGGCACGCTGTATCTCAGCATCGGCTCGGCCGCCGTGCTCGCAACGATGGGCGTGGTGCTGGTGGCGCTGAACCTCTTTACTTACGCCCGCCTGACACACGAGCAGCAGGCGGCACGTGTTGCCATGCGCCAGCTCGCCGAGCGCCAATACGCGGTCACCATGCAGCCGAGCGCAGGCGCGCCGCAGCAGTTCGAGCTGCGCGGCGACGAATGGCAGATCGATGCGCGGGTGCTGAAGTGGCGCGCCTTCGGCACGCTGCTGGGCTTCGATACGGTCTATCGCCTCGAGCGCCTGTCGGGCCGCTATACCGATATCGCGCAGGAGCGCAGCGCGCCGCGCACCGTCCATGCGCTCACCGACGAGCCGGGCATTGACCTGTGGGGCATTGTCAGGCGCCACCACCGCTACCTGCCGCTGGCCGATGCGCTCTATGGCAGCGCGGTTTATGTGCCGATGGCGGACGGCGCGGAGTACGCGGTCAGCGTCTCGGCCAGCGGCCTGGTGGTGCGGCCAGGGAACGAGGCGGCGCGCAAAGCGCTCGGCGGCTGGAAGTGACGAGTCACTGGTAGAATGCCGGCCCTCGCATGAAGTTTCTGTTTGACCTCTTCCCGGTCGCTCTTTTCTTCGTCGCCATCCAGATCTGGGACATCTTCGTCGCCACCGCGGTGGCGATCGTGGGGACCATCCTGCAGGTCGGGTACCTCCTGGTGCGGCGCAAGAAGGTGCAGCCCATGCTCTGGGCGAGCCTGGTCATCATCGTGGTGTTCGGCGGGCTGACGCTTTACCTGCGCGACAAGACCTTCATCCTCTGGAAGCCCACGGTGCTTTACTGGCTGTTCGGCGCGGTGCTCGCCGGCGCCGGGCTGTTCGGCCGCAACCTGATCCGCGCGCTGCTGTCTGAACAGATGCGCCTGCCCGAGCCGATCTGGGCACGGCTCAACTGGAGCTGGGTCGGCTTCTTCGCCTTCATGGGCGTCGCCAACCTCTACGTGGCCTTCAACTATTCGGAGAAGATCTGGGCGACGTTCAAGCTTTTCGGCGGCATGGGGCTCATGTTCCTCTTCGTCATCGCGCAGTCGTTGGTACTGGCGAAGTACATGCAGGATGAACACCACCAGTGAACGTCGCCGCCGAAATCAAGAGTCGCCTGGCGGTACTCGAACCGGTTGAGATGGAGCTCGCCGACGAAAGCGAGCAGCACCGCGGCCACGCCGGCTATGCCGCCGGCGGCGGCACGCACTGGCGGCTGTCGATCGTGTCGCCGCGCTTCGCCGGCCAGCCGGTCGTCGCGCGCCACCGCATGGTGTACCAGGCGCTCGGCAGTCTCATGCAGCATCCGATCCACGCGCTCGCCATCACGGCGCGCGCTCCCCAAGAAACGAAAGGAAAGCAATGAAATTTGCAGTGGTATTCGCGGCGCTCCTCGCGCTGCCAATTGTGGCCACGGCGCAGGACAAGCCGCCGGCCAAGGCGTCCTCCAAGGCCGCCGCCAAGGATGCGGCGAAGGACGCGGTAGCGACGGTGAACGGCGTGCCGGTGTCGAGCGCGCAGATGGAGTTCCTGATGCAGCAGCAGCGCAGCCGCGGCGCACCGGACAACGAGCAGACGCGCCGCATGTTGCGCGACGAGCTGGTCAACCGGCTGGTGGTGATGCAGGAGGCGCAACGCGCCGGGCTCGCCAAGACTCCCGAGGTGCAGACCCAGCTCGACATCGCGCGCCAGGAAATCCTGGTCGGCGCCTACCTGCGCGACTGGGTGCGCAAGCACCCGGTGAGCGACGCCGAGGTCGAGCGCGAGTACGAGCGCGCCAAGGCGCAGAGCGGCGACAAGGAATACCGCGCGCGCCACATCCTGGTCGAGGACGAGGCGCAGGCAAAGGCGCTGATTGCGGATCTCAAGAAGGGCGCGAGCTTCGCCGAGCTGGCGACGAAGAACTCGAAGGACACCGGCTCGAAGGAGCGCGGCGGCGACCTCGACTGGAACGTGCCGGGCGCCTTCGACAAGCAGTTCTCCGACGCGATGGTCAAGCTCGACAAGGGCAAGTACACCGAGGCGCCGGTGCAGACGCGCTTCGGCTATCACGTGATCCTGCTCGACGACGTGCGCCAGACGCGCTTCCCGGCATTCGCGGAAGTGAAACCGCGCATCCAGCAGCAACTTACGCAAATCAAAGTCGACGAGCTGATCCGGGGGCTAAGGGCGAAAGCAAAAGTGGAGTGACCTATGGCCAAGTACGGAAGCAAGGCCCGATCAAAGGTGAAACGCGCGCTGCACAAGCGCAAGCGCGGCACGCTGAAAAGCGGCCGCTCGGGCGCTCGCGTGAAGAGCCGCAAGCAGGCGATCGCCATCGGTTTGTCCGAGGCGCGCCGCGCCGGCGGAAAGGTGCCAAAACGGCGGAAGTCCTCGCGCAGGAAGAAGTAGCGCCCGGCTGCATCTTCCAGGTGGTGCAAGGCAACCTCCTGGAAGAGCCGGTCGACGCCATCGTCAACGCCGCCAACGGCCATCTCGCGCACGGCGGCGGCGTGGCGGGAATCATCTCGCGCGCCGCCGGGCCCGCCTTGCAGCTCGAGTCCGACCGCCTGGTCGCCGCTCACGGCCCATTCGCCACCGGAGCCGCGGTGGCGACCACTGCCGGCAAGCTGCCGTTCAAGGCCGTGATCCACGCCGTCGGCCCTCGCTTCGGCGAAGGCGACGAGGAGAAAAAACTGGCGCAGGCACTGTCCAGCGCCTTTGCACTGGCAGCCGAGAAAGGCTGGCAAGCGGTGGCGTTCCCCGCGGTCTCGGCAGGAATATTCGCCGTGCCGCTCGACATCTGCGCCCGCGCCTACCTCACGGCTGCGCGCCTCAGTTTACAAACAGCCACACTGGGCAAGCTGCGGCTATGCTTGCGCGATCAGCCGGTGATCGATGCAGTATTAAGGGAGCTCAAACGATGAAATGGATCCTGCTCGCCGCGGCGCTCGCCGTGGCTCCCGTGCAAGCGCAGAAGCTCGAGAAGGCGACGTTTGCCGCCGGCTGCTTCTGGTGCACGGAGGAAGCGTTCGAAAAAGTGCCCGGCGTGGTCGAGGCGATCTCCGGCTATACCGGCGGCAAGGTGAAGAACCCGAGCTACGAGCAGGTCTCGTCCGGGCGCACCGGCCACACCGAAGCGGTGCAGGTGACCTACGACCCTGCGAAGGTGAGCTACGAGAAGCTGCTCGAGGTGTTCTGGCTGAACCACGATCCGACGGTGAAGGACCGCCAGTTCTGCGATGCGGGCTCGCAGTATCGGCCGGAAATCTTCTATCACTCGGAAGAGCAGAAGCGCCTCGCCGAGGCCTCCAAGGCGAAGTGGGAGAAGGACAAGCCCTTCCGCCAGCCGATCCTCACCCCGATCACCGCGGCGAGCGAGTTCTACCCGGCCGAGGAATACCACCAGGACTATTACAAGAAGAACGCGCTGCAGTACAAGTTCTACGTCACCGGCTGCGGCCGCTATGCGCGGCTCGACAGCCTGTGGGGCGCACTCAGGAAGAAATAAATCCGGGGACAGACCCCTGCCAAGTTCTCAGCAAGGGTCTGACCCCGATTTGTAGCGGCAAGTAGAGCTGCTATTTCTGCTGGTTGTGCGGGTGCCCCTCGTGCGGCACCTTGTTCGGGTCCTTGAGCGCCGGATCCTCGCCCTTCGCCTTTTGTCTTCCGATGCGCTCGGCCTTCTGCATCTCGTGCTTTTCCTGCTCGTTCTGCGGCTCGGCGTTGCGCGCCGCCTCGTCGACCTTGCCCGAGTCCACGAATTTCTTCGTGCGCTCGTTGTAGTCCTTGCTGCCGGTGTAGCTGCCTTCGCCTTCGACCTTTTCCTTGCTTCCCATTGCCTGATCCTCTTGCTGAGTTGAGTCGCCTTTTTCCTGCAACCGGCGTGCCAATGCGTCCTCGCCGAGCGATGCAGGGTCGACGACTGCGGGACCCTCGTGCTTGTGCCGGTGTGCCATGAGCACCTCCTTGCCCGGGAGGTGCAACTGCCGTGCCGTCAGAACTTGCGCACGCGCTCTATTTCGCTCACGCGGCCGCTCACCAGCGTGACCGTGGTGGTGAACGGATCGCCCGGCACCGGCAGCCAGGTGTAGGTCCTGAACGAGCGGTCGCGAAACAGAAGATCGGGCGCGCCGGCGATCGCCACCAGCTCGCCTTCGCTCATGCCGCGCTGGATCGAGACGTACTTGCGGAAGTCGAGGCCGTGCGGCCGCGGCGGCGTCAACGCTGCGCGCTCGGCGGCGGCGCGAGCATCGGCCTCCTCGCGGCGCGCGAGGCGCTGCTCCATGCGCTCGCCTTGGCAGCGCACCGTATGGCAATCCTGCGTGTCTGGGGACGCCGGGGCCGGCTTGGTATCGATGTCGAGCGTGGTCGCCTTAACGCCGCGGGGCGGCGCCTCGTCCGAGTAATGCACCGTGCCGGTGGCATCGATCCAGCGATACACCTGCGCCACCGCAGGGGCCGAGATCATCACCAGCAGGAAAGCAAGGAGCCGCATGACCCCGATTTTATGCCCGCGTCCTGCAAATTTCCGGCCCGCAGCCGGCCCGTAGGTTGCGGGTATTACGAGAGGAGGAGGAAATCCAACCTGCTTAAGGAGGATGTCGACCATGAAAGCAACCATTGCCCTTGTCCTGGTCTCAAGCACTGCACTTGTCGCCTGTACGCGCATTATCGAGCGGCCCTCGCAAGCGCCATCTGTAGTGAGCACACCGGCGATCGTCGAGAGAACGACACAGGCGCCGGCGCCGGCAGCGGCCGGCTCGACCGCTCCCGCGGCCTGCACCTGGGCCTCGCAGAGCTTCAGCTCGGGCGCGAGCTCGTGCCAGGACCACGCGCAGTATCGCTGCAACGCCGGCACCTGGGAAAAGATCGCCTCGGCGCCGAGC
>DASWER010000496.1:0-2948 GCA_036394655.1 Burkholderiales bacterium | reverse complement strand
TAGCGTCGGCGCGCGCGCCTCGTTCGGCGACGCCCCCGAGAGGCCCTTCGCGATCTCGGCGAGGTCCGGGCCGAGCGGATCGGGAATGCCATAGTCGGACACCGGCTGCGCCGCTTCCAGCGCCTTGACGGTTTCGGACGCACCAGCCTCAGCACCGAGGAAGGTCGGTGGCGCGAAGCTGACGCCGGTCTCCTGCTGCCAGTCGCGCGCGAGCCAGCCGGCGGCGACCGCGAGCACCAGCGCGACGTACGCGAGCACCGCGATGAGCGAGAAGAATCCGAGGCGGTCGCGCCGGAAGCGCCGCCAGGCCAGGGTCCAGACGCTCGATTCTTTCACTTGAGTTGCAGCCGCGGGTCGATCGCCTTGTAGAGCAGATCGGCGACGAGGTTGACGATCATGGTGGCGATCGCGACGTAGACCGTGACGGCCTTGATGATCGGGAAATCGCTGCGCTCGACCGCGAGGATCACCTCGCGTCCGATGCCGGGGATGCCGAAGAAACGTTCGATGAGGAACGCTCCCGCCAACAGCCCGGGGAGCTGCAGCAGGATGTTGGTGACGATCGGGATCGCGGCGTTGCGCAGCACGTGCACCCACATCACGCGCGCTTCGGAGAGGCCCTTGGCGCGCGCCGTGCGCACGTAGTCCTGGTTGATCTCGTCGAGAAAGAACGTGCGGTACAGACGGATATCGGGGGCCAGAGAGACCGCGACGCCGACGATGATGGCGAGCATCGCGTAGCGCAGCAGGTTCTCCGCGAACGTGATGCCCCAGCCCTGCACCGGGAACCAGCCGAGCTGGTAGGCGAAGACGTACTGGAAGACGAGGATGTAGACCAGGATGCTGATCGACTGGGCGACGGTGCAGCCGACCATCACGGCGCGGTCGGTGAGCGAGCCGCGCACGTAAGCCACCAGCATCGCCGCCGCCATGCCGAGCAGCGTGCTGATCATGAGCAGCGGGACGAGCACCGTGAGCGAGGGCCCGAGACGCGTGGCGAAGATTTGCGAGACGAGCTCGTTGGTCGACCAGCTCGCGCCGAAGTTGCCCGTCAGGATCTGCTTGAGGAAAATCCAGAGCTGCACCGCATACGGCTCATCGACGCCGAGCTGGCGGCGGATGTTGGCGATGGTTTCCGGGTTGGGAAGCTTTCCCGCCAGCAGGTAAGCGGGATCGCCGCCGACCCAATTGAAGAGGAAGAATACGAACAGCACGACGCCGGCCAGCGTCGGAATGAACTGCCACAGCCGGCGCAGCGTATAGGCGAGCAAGCCGAGTCGGTTACCCTAGTACGCGGGCTTTGGATCGAGGTCCAAGTACAGCCACTCGGCGTGCAGCACCGGGTGCTTGGTGAAGCCCACCACGTTCGGGTGCTGCAGCGTGTTGCGGATACGGCTGTCCGCGAGCAGCCACACCGTGTCCGTCTCCATGAGGCGGGTCATCTCGTGGTACAGCCGGTCGCGCTCCGGGCCGTCGGGCATGGTGCGCGATTTCGCGTAGCGCTTGTCGTACTCCGGCGATTTGTAGCAGGCGTTGTTGCTCTCGTAGGTGTTCGGGCCGTACAGGAGCTGCATGAAGTTGTCGCCGTCGGGCCAGTCGGCGATCCACGCCGCGTGGCGCACCATCAGGCGGCACTGCTTCTCCATCTTCAGGAGCTCGGGGAAGCGGTCCTTCTGAATCTCCATTTTGATGCCGATGGCGTCGAGCCCGCGCTGCATCAGCTCGTCGAACTGGCGGTCGCGCTCGGTCGGCGTCGAGCCGTACTTGATCACCAGCGGCTCGCCGTTCGGCTGGCGGCGATAGCCGTCGGGTCCCTTCTTGTAGCCGTAGCGCTCGAGCAGCGCATTCGCCGCGCGCGGATCGTACGGAATCGAGCTCACGTACTTCGGGTCGTGCCCGACGATGCCCGGGGGGATCGGGTATTGCGCGCGCACCGCCTGGCCCTTGCGGATGATGCGGATCTGGTCGTCGATCTTGTAGGACATCGCGATCGCGCGGCGCAAGGCCATGCGCTCCTTGCTGAAGCCGCCGACCGGGTTGGGCGTGTCGCCGATCTTGTCCAGCATGTTGAAGTAGAGATAGATGATCTCGGGGTCGACGGTGCGGTCGAGCTGGATGCCGCGGCGCACGAACTCGGGCCTGAGCCTGCCGTCGTCGGTCATGAAGGTCGGCGATACGTCCCAGAGCGCGTACTCCATGTCGGTCTCGCCGCGCTGGAAGGCGAGCCAGCGGCTCTGGGTCTCCTCCATGATGCTGATCTCGACGCCGTCGATCAGCGGCAGCTGCTTGCCCTGCATGCGCTCGGCGATCTGCTTGAACCGCGGGTTGTCGCCCGGAGCGAAGTCCCACAGCTTGCCGCGGTAGCCCGGATTCGCCGCCAGCACGATCTTGGAGGAGCGCACATACCGCTTGAGATAGAACGGCCCGCTGCCGACCGGGTGTGACGGCACCTCGTCGCCGTAGGCCTCGATCACCTCGCGCGCGACTGCGCTGGTCACGGGGAAAGCGAGCACGTGGGAGAAATTGAGGTCGCGCTCCTTGAGCCGGATCACCAGCGTGTAGCGATCCGGCGTCTGCAGGCCCGCGACCGGCGTGTCGTAGTCGAACTTCGCGCCCGCCTTTGCGCGCGCGGTGAACTCGTCCAGCCCGACGACCTTGCCGGTGAAGAGGAATGCATAGGGCGAGCGGTTCTTCGGATCGAAGAAGCGCCGGATCGAGTAGGCGAAGTCCTGCGCCGTCAGCTCGCGCTTCCTGCCCTTGAAGGCCGGGTCGTCCGTGTAATAGATCCCCTTGCGGATGCGGAACGTGTAAGTCCTGCCGTCGGCGGAGATCTCCGGCAGCGCGGCCGCGCTCGGCACGAGCTTCGCGGGTCGCGCCAGGTAGTCATAGGTGAGCAGCGTGTCGAAGACCGCTTCGAGCACATGGCCGGAGTAGTAATCGTGCGTGCG
>DASWER010000495.1:0-6498 GCA_036394655.1 Burkholderiales bacterium | reverse complement strand
GCAGGAAATGCTGGATCTTCTCCGGCGTGCGCAGCCTTCGCAGCACGGCGAACTCGGCGCCGGTGAGGCCCAGGTCTTCCCTGCGCGCGACGCGGCGCCGGCTCACTTCTCCGCCTCGCCGGTGAGCTTCATGGTCTCGGCGTGCATCATCTCGACGCTGCGCCGCATGAAATCGAGGATCACCGAGAGCTCGCTGTCGCTGTAATTCGCGGAAACCTTGTCGACGCTCTTGCCCAGGGAATCGAACAGCTGGCAGCACTGGCGCTCCCGCGCCGGAGTGAGCGCCGGGCGCACCAGCACCTTGCGCCGGTCGGCGCTGTCGCGCACGCGCTCCACGTAGCCGGTTTTCTCGAGCCGGTCGATGACACCCGTAACCGCCCCGGTGGTCAGGCCGGTAATTTCCGCGAGCTGGCCGGCGGTGACCGGGCCGTGGCGCAGGATGAAGTCGAACGCTTTGTGGTCGGTGAGCCCCAGCCGCATGCGCTCCGCCACCGCGGTATGGAACATGACGGTGTGCGCCGACAGCTCGCGCCCGGCCATGCCGAGCGCGGCGATCAGCTCCGAGCGTTTCGATCGAGTCCTTGACATGGCGATAATCTTAGATGATAAGATATCATCCTGTTAAGTTAATTCTCGGACGAGATCATACACCCGCATGACGAAATCCAGGCGTAGAATCCGCATCCTGCGGCAGCATCTCTCTTGAAGACCACTATGAGTTTCAAACACATCCTTCTGCTTTTGCTGCTCGCGCCCCTCGCCGCGTGCGATTCCTCCAGCGGCCAGGAGAAGGGACCGCCGGGCAAGAAAGGCGGCGGCCCCATGGGCATGGGCGCGGCCGAGGTGGTCGTGGTCGCGGTCGAGGCGAAATCGCTGGCGGTCGCCTTCGAGTACACCGGGCAGACCGCGGGCTCGCGCGAGGCGGAAGTTCGCGCCCGGGTGGGCGGGATCCTGTTGAAAAGAAACTTTACCGAGGGCGCGCGGGTGAAGAAGGGCCAGTCGCTCTACAGCATCGACCCGGCGCAGTTCCAGGCGGCGCTGGCGCGCGCCGAGGCCGACGTCGCCGCCGCCGAAGCGCGCGAGGAACAGGCGCGGCGCAACGCGGCGCGGCTGAAACCGCTCTACGCCGAGAAGGCGGTGAGCCAGAAGGAATACGACGACATGGTGTCGGCCGAGACGATCGGCGGCGCCGACCTGAAGGCGGCGCGCGCACGGCTCGCCGAGGCGCGCCTGAACCTCGGCTACACCAGGGTGGAATCGCCCATCTCGGGCGTCGCTAGCCGCTCGCTGCGCTCCGAAGGCACGCTGGTATCCGGGCCCGACATGCTGCTCACCACGGTGATCCAGGTCGATCCGATCTGGGTGGTGTTCGGCATGCCGGACAACGAGCAGGCGCGGATGCAGAAGGAAGTGGAAGCCGGGCGGCTCGCGCTGCCGAAGAACGGCTTCGAAGTGTCGCTGCGCAGTGCCGACGGCAGCGTCCATCCCCAGGCCGGCAAGCTCAATTTCTCCGACGTGCGCGTGTCGCCCACCACCGGTACGCGCGAGGCGCGCGCCGAGGTGCCCAATCAGCACGGCGGCCTGCGCCCGGGCGAATTCGTGCGCGTGATCCTGAAGGGCGCGGTGCGTCCGAGCGCGATCACCGTGCCGCAGCGCGCCGTGCTGGAAGGCCCGCAGGGCAAGTTCGTCTACGTGGTGGACGAGAAAAGCACCGCGCAGCCGCGCCCGGTGGAGCTGGGCGACTGGGCGGACAAGGACTGGATCGTCACCAACGGCCTGAAGCCCGGCGAGCGGGTGATCGTCGACGGCGTGATGCGGCTTGGTCCGGGGGCGCCGGTTCGGGTCGCGGAGCCGAAAGAACAGAAAGAACAAAAACCCCTGGCCAAGAAGTAAGTCATGTTCTCGCGATTTTTCATAGACCGGCCCATCTTTGCGGCCGTCCTCTCCATCTTCTTCGTGCTCGCCGGTCTGGCGGCGATCCGCACGCTGCCGATCTCGCAGTACCCGGAGATCGCGCCGCCGGTCGTTACCGTGCAGGCGGTTTATCCGGGCGCTTCGGCCGAGACGCTGGAGCAGACCGTCGCGGCGCCGCTCGAGAGCCAGATCACCGGCGTCGAGAAGATGATCTTCATGAGCTCGACCTCGGGCTCGAACGGCATCGTGCAGATCCAGGTCACCTTCGACATCGGCACCAACGCCGACCAGGCGACTGTAGATGTGAACAATCGCGTCAAGCAGGCCGAGGCGCGGCTGCCGGAGGAGGTGCGCCGGCAGGGCGTGACGGTGGTGAAGGGCTCGTCGGCATTTCTCCAGGTACTGGCGTTCTATTCGCCCGACGACCGCTACGACAATCTCACGATCAGCAACTACGTGACGCTGAACGTGCTCGATGCGCTGAAGCGCGTGCCGGGCACGACCAACGTGCAGATCTTCGGCGCCAAGGACTACGCGATGCGCATCTGGGTGCGGCCGGACCGGCTGACCCAGCTGCGGCTGACGCCGAACGACCTGATCCGCGCGCTGAACGAGCAGAACGCGCAGTTCGCCGCCGGCAAGATCGGCCAGTCGCCGAGCGGCGGGCCGCAGGAGCTGGTCTATACGATCACCACCAAGGGACGGTTGGCGGACGTGCGCGAGTTCGAGAACATCATCCTGCGCGCCAATCCGGACGGCTCGAGCCTGCGCCTGAAGGACGTGGCGCGCGTCGAGCTGGCGTCGAAGGACTACGAGTTCATCGGGCGCCTGAACGGCCAGCAGACGACGCTGATCGGGGTGTTCCTGCTGCCGGGCGCCAACGCGCTCAAGGTGGCCGACGACGTGGTGAAGACGGTCGAGGAGATCAAGCCGCGCTTCCCGCCGGGCATGGTCTACTCGGTGCCCTACGACACGACGAAATTCGTGCGCGTCTCGATCCGCGAGGTGCTGATCACGCTGGGCGAAGCGATGCTGCTCGTCGTGCTGGTGGTGTTCCTCTTCCTGCAGAACTGGCGCGCGACGCTGATCCCGATCGCCGCGGTGCCGGTGTCGCTGATCGGCACCTTTGCTGGGCTGTACCTGCTCGGCTACTCCATCAACACGCTGACGCTCTTCGGCATGGTGCTCGCGATAGGCATCGTGGTCGACGATGCGATCGTGGTGCTCGAGAACATCGAGCGCATCATGCACGAGGAGCATTTGCCGGCGCGCGACGCCGCCATCAAGGCGATGCGCGAAGTCTCCGGGCCGGTGATCGCCATCGTGCTGGTGCTGTGCTCGGTGTTCGTGCCGATCGCCTTCCTCGGCGGCCTCGCCGGGGAGCTCTACCGCCAGTTCGCGGTGACGATCGCCATCGCGGTGGTGATCTCGGGCGTGGTGGCGCTGACGCTCACGCCGTCGCTCTGCGTGCTGATCCTGAAGCGCGAGCACAAGCTGCCCGGTGGCTTCTTCCAGTGGTTCAACACCGGCTTCCTCAGGGTTACCAAGCGCTACACCGACGGCGTCGGCTGGATGATCCGCCGCGCCGCGGTCGGCGTGCTGCTTTTCGCCGGCATGGTGGCGCTAGCGACGTTCCTTTGGCGCATCACGCCGGGGAGCCTGGTGCCCGACGAGGACCAGGGCTTCTACATTGCCGCGGTGATCCTGCCCGACGGCGCCACGCTCGAGCGCACCGACAAGGTGGTCGCCAAGGTGCTGGAAGCGATCAAGTCCAATCCGAACAACGAGGACGCGGTCGCCTTCACCGGCTTCGATTTCCTCGGCGGCTACTTCCGCAACAACGCCGCGACCATCTTCGTCACGCAGAAACCCTGGGACGAGCGCCGCGTCGACACCAAGATGGTGGTCGGCGACCTCTTCATGAAGACCGCCGGCATCAAGGAAGGCCTGGTGCTCGCCTTCGGGCCGCCGCCGATCTTCGGTCTTGGCACCGCGGGCGGTTTCGAGCTGTATCTGCAGAACCGCGGCGAAGGCGGCTCGAAGCGCATGGCCGAGGTGATGGGGCAGTTCATGCAGCGCACGATGAAGGACCCGAATTTCGCTTTCGTGCAGACGCTATGGCGCGCGTCGACGCCGCAGCTCTACGTCGACGTCGACCGCGACAAGGCGAAGGCGCTCGGCGTGCCGCTCGGCGAGCTCTACGGCGCGCTCGCTGCCACGCTCGGCAACTACTACGTCAACGACTTCAACAAGTACGGCCGCACCTGGCAGGTGCTGATGGCGGCCGAGCCCGAGTTCCGCAAGAGCCCGGACTCGGTCGGCGACCTGTACGTGCGCTCCGACAAAGGCGAGATGATCCCCCTGCGCTCGCTCGCGAACGTGCGCTACGCCTCGGGTCCCGATTCGCTGACGCGCTTCAACAACCTGCCGGCGGTGAAAATGTTCGGGCAAGCGGCGCCAGGCGTCTCCTCCGGGCAGGCGATCGCCGAGGCCGAGCGCGTCGCCTCCGAGGTGCTGCCGCCCGAGTTCAGCTTCGACTGGGGCGGCGTCTCCTACCAGGAGAAGAAATCGGGCGGCACCTCGGTCATCGCGCTGGGCCTGGCGGTGATCATGGTGTTCCTGATCCTCGCCGCGCAGTACGAGCGCTGGTCGCTGCCGTTCTCGGTGCTGCTCGCCCTGCCCTTCGGGACGTTCGGAGCTCTGGCTGCGATCTGGATCAACACTGGACTCGTCAAGCTCTCTGGTTTCCTGGGTTTCATTGGTCTTTCATGGTTGGCATCGCCCTTTTCGAATCTCCATGAGCTCAGCAACGATGTCTACTTCCAGATAGGTTTGGTGACACTGCTCGGCCTCGCCGCGAAGAACGCGATCCTGATCGTGCAGTTCGCCGAGCTGAAGGAGCGCGAAGGCCTCTCGCCTGCCGCTGCGGCGCTCGAAGCGGCGCGGCTGCGCTTCCGCCCGATCCTCATGACCTCGCTCGCCTTCATCTTCGGCGTCATGCCGCTCGCGCTCTCCACCGGGGCCGGCGCCGGCGCGCGACGCTCGGTGGGCACCGGCGTGATGGGCGGGATGATCGCCGCCACCTTCCTCGCCATCTTCTTCGTGCCGATGTTCTTCAAGCTGCTCGCCACGCGCCGGCTGCGCGAGCAGCGCACCACCGACGAAATCCGCAGTGAGGTCGAGCGCTCGCGCACCGTCACCCATGCCCAATCCTTGCCGCCCCACCATGCGCCGCATACTCCTCAGTAGCTTCGCCCTGCTTACGGCCTGCGCGACGCCGCCGCCGCCGCAGCCGCCCAAGGTCGAGCTGCCCACCGCCTGGAAGGAGACCGCGCCTGCCTTTGCCGAGGACGGCCGCTGGTGGCGCATCTACCAGGATGGCGAGCTCGACAAGCTGGTAGACGAGGCCGTTGCGCAAAACACCGACCTCGTCATCGCCGCGGCACGCGTCGACGAAGCGCGCGCGCTGGTGGCCGATGCGCGCGGTGCGCAGATGCCGACGGTCGACGCGCGCGCCGGCGCCCAGCGCCAGCAGAACTCCAGGAGCACGGCGAATTTTTTCCCGGGGATCCCCACCCAGTACAGCGATTACCGGGCGTCGCTCAATGTCTCTTGGGAAGTGGACGTGTTCGGACGGCTGCGCGCCACGGCCTCGGCGGCGCGCGCCGACCTGCAGGCGAGCGAAGCGGCGCGCGACGGCGTGCGGCTCGCGCTCGCCGCGCAGGTGACCAAGTCGTATTTCGCTTTGCGGGCCTTCGACGAGCAGCTCGCCATGACCCGCCGCAACGTCAGTCTGCGCGAGGAGGCGCTCGTCCTGCAGCACAAGCGCTACGACGGCGGCGTGATCTCGGAATACGACCTGCGCCAGCTCGAGGCCGAGACGGCCTCGGTGCGCGCGCAGCTGCCGCCGCTCGAGCGCTCGCGCGACCAGGAGGAAGCGGCGCTCGCGGTGCTGCTCGGCCGCAGCCCCAAGCTGATCTTCGAGGCAAGCGTGAGCCGCACCGAGATCTTCGACCAGTCGCTGCATGCCGCGGTGCTGCCGGCGGGCATGCCTTCCGAGCTGCTGCTGCGCCGGCCGGACCTCGTCGAGGCCGAGCGGCGCCTCGCCGCGGCCAACGCGCGCATCGAGGCGGCGCGCGCCGACCTGTTCCCGTCGATCGTCCTCACCGGCGCCGCCGGACGCGAAAGCGCGGCGCTCTCCAATCTCTTCAGCGGCCCGGCGAGCCTCTGGCTGTTCGCCGCCAGCCTCACGCAGCCGATCTTCGCCGGCGGCCGCCTGGAAGCGCGCACCGAGGCCGCCCGCGCGCGCGAACGCGCGGCGCTCGCGCAATACCAGAAATCGATCCAGAACGCCTTCAGCGAAGTGCGCACCGCGCTTTCCGGCCAGACGCGCTCGCGCGAGAGCTTCGAGGCCGAATCGGCGCGCGAGCAGGCGCTCGCCCAGTCGCTGCGCCTCGCGCGGCTGCGCTACCAGAACGGCATCGCTAGCCAGCTCGACGTGATCGACGCCGAGCGCGGGCTGCTGGCCGCACGCATCGCGCGCATCGAGGCGCTTCGCTCGCAGCGCGCCGCGATCGCCGATCT
>DASWER010000494.1:0-2186 GCA_036394655.1 Burkholderiales bacterium | reverse complement strand
GGCGGCGCGCAAGGCGGCATGTCGCTCACCGAGGCGCGGCGGCGCATGCAGATGGTGTTCCAGGATTCCTACGCCTCGCTCAACCCGCGCCTCACCATCGAGGCGAGCATCGCCTTCGGGCCGATGGTGCACGGCGTGTCGGAGCGCGAGGCGCTGAAGCGCTCGCGCGACTTGCTGGCGCGCGTCGGCCTCGAGCCTTCTCGCTTCGCCGCGCGCTATTCGCACGAGCTCTCCGGCGGCCAGCGCCAGCGCGTCAACATCGCGCGCGCGCTCGCTCTGCAGCCGCGCGTCGTGATCCTCGACGAGGCGGTGTCGGCGCTCGACAAGTCGGTCGAGGCGCAGGTGCTCAACCTGCTGCTCGATCTCAAGGCCGAGTTCGGCCTCACCTACCTTTTCATCTCGCACGACCTGAATGTCGTGCGCTACATGAGCGATCGGGTGATGGTGATGTATCTCGGCAAGATCGCCGAGATCGGGCCGGTCGAGTCGATCTACCGCGAGACCGGGCATCCCTATACGCGCGCGCTGCTCTCGGCGATGCCGACGCTCGATCCGGACCGGCGCACCACCGAGCCGCCGCTCGCCGGCGACCCGCCCAATCCAATCGATCCGCCGCCGGGCTGCCGCTTCCGCGCACGCTGCGCGTACGCAGAGAGCGTATGCGAGCGCATCGATCCCGCGGATGCCGTGGGGCACTCCGGCCATCTGATTGCCTGCCACATGTCGATTCCGCGTTCGGGTCACACGAGACAGGGATTAGCCCAATGAGTCTGGTCGAGGTCAGGGATCTTTCGGTCGTCTTCACCGGTGACCGGGCGGTGCATGCCGTCAACGGCATGAACCTCGACCTCGCGCCAGGCGAGGTGCTCGGCGTGCTCGGCGAGTCTGGCAGCGGCAAGAGTGTGACGCTGCGCGCCATGCTGCGCATCCTGCCGCCGCGGCGCACGCGCATCTCAGGCTCGATCCGCGTCGCGGGCCGCGACGTGCTGGCGCTCGAGGGCAAAGCGCTCGAGGATTACCGCGGCGGCATGGTGTCGATGATCTTCCAGGAGCCGATGCTCGCCTTCGACCCGGTGTTCACCATCGGCGACCAGATCGCCGAGAGCGTGGCGCGGCATACCGGCGCCGACAAGGCCAAGGCGCGCGCCCGCGCGCTGCAGATGCTCGATCACGTGCGCATCCCGAACGCTAAGCGGCGCCTCGATTCCTACCCGCACGAGATGTCGGGCGGCATGCGCCAGCGCGCCATGATCGCGCTCGCGCTGGCCTGCGGCCCGAAGCTGCTGCTCGCCGACGAGCCGACCACCGCGCTCGACGCGACGGTGCAGATCCAGATCCTGCTCTTGCTGCGCGAGCTGCAGCGCGAGCTCGGCATGTCGGTGATCTTCGTCACCCACGATGTCGGCGTCGCCTGCGAGGTGGCCGACCGCATCGCGGTGATGTACGCCGGGCGCGTAGTCGAGAGCGGCGCGGCGCGCGACGTGGTGAAGGACCCGCGCCATCCCTATACCGCGGGGCTGCTCGCCTCGATCGTGCGCGGCGAGCTGCGCGGCACGCGCATCGACGCCATTCCCGGCTCGCCGCCGGATCTGAGCGCGCTGCCCGCCGGGTGCAGCTTCGCGCCGCGCTGCCGCCATGCGCGCGCCGATTGCCATGCCGCCCCGCCGGCCATTCGCACGCTCGCGGGAGGGCGCGAGGTGCGCTGCGTCCTGGTTGCATAAATACCGCGTCGTCCCAAAGTAGTAGGCGTGCAGCGCGCGCTGATCGTCCTCGGGCTGGTCATCATCCTCGCTGGCATCGCCTGGCCGTGGATTGCGAAGCTCGGTCTCGGGCGGCTGCCGGGCGACATCCGTATCGAGACCGAGAGCGGCGGGATCTACTTCCCGATCGTGACTTGCCTCATCATCTCGATCGTGCTGTCGCTCCTCTTATGGTTCTTGCGCCGCTAGTTCTTTCCATTGCCTTCGCGGCGGCGCCGGTGGGGCAGAACCTGTTCATCGCCGGCGACGGCTTCACGCTCGAGCAGGCGATCGCTGACGCGCAGGCGCAGCGCACGCCGCTCGATCGACCGAACTACAAGATCCTGGTCACGGGCAACGAGGCCCAGCGCCTGGTGGCGGCGCGCGCCACGCCCGACGTGGTCGATCTCGTGCGCAAGGCGCAGGCGAGCGGTGGCGCGGTCTTCG
>DASWER010000493.1:0-1647 GCA_036394655.1 Burkholderiales bacterium | reverse complement strand
CTCTTCGACCACCCAGTCGATCTCGGCGCCGGGCAGCTTGCGCGCGGCATCGGCTACCGCGGGACAGTGGTGCACCACGTCGCCGAGCGAGGAAGTCTTGACGAAGAGGATCTTAAGCGTCGGACAAAGCCATTTAGAATTGTCGGCCGATTGTATGGGATAAATTCGGGATCACAATTTGAACGCCCCGTCCCGCGCGCCGCTCTCGGCCGTGCTGATCACGCGCAATGCCGCCGCGGTGCTCGACCGCTGCCTGGAAAGCCTGAGCTTCGCCGATGAAATGCTGATCGTCGATTCGGCGTCGAGCGACGGCACGCTCGACATCGCCGCGCGCCGCGGCGCGCGCGTAGTGCAGAAGGAATGGCTCGGCTTCGGTCGCCAGAAGCAATTCGCCGTGGATCAAGCAAAAAACGACTGGGTGCTTTGCATCGACGCAGACGAGCGCGTCTCCCCCGAGCTCGCCGCGAGCATCGCCAAAGCGCTCGCCGCTCCGGTCTCGCCGGTCTACCGCATGCCACGGCGCAACCGCTTCCTTGGACGCTGGCTATCGCACGGCGAGGGCTACCCGGACTGGAGCCCGCGGCTTTTCAACCGCATGAACGCGCGCTGGAGCGACGACCTGGTGCACGAGAAGGTGCTGTACGCCGTGACGCCGGGCACGCTCGAGGGCGACCTGATGCATGACTCCTCGGACGATCTCGCCGCCTATCTCGACCGGCAGAACCGCTACACCACGCTCGCCGCGCGCCAGGCCCATGAGCTGGGCCGCAGCTCGGGGGTGTTCCACCTGCTTCTGTCGCCGGTGGTGCGCTTTTTCAAGTTCTACGTGCTGCGCCTGGGCTTTCTCGATGGCGTGCCGGGCCTGTTGCATATCTCCATCGGTTGCATGAACAGCTACATGAAGTACGCCAAGCTCATCGAGCTGCGCAAGGCCGAGACGCGTTGAAGGTCCTGGTCACCGGGGTCGCGGGCTTCATCGGCATGCACTGCGCCGAGCGGCTGCTCGCGCGCGGCGACGAAGTCGTCGGCGTCGACAGCCTGTCGACCTACTACTCGGTGGAGCTCAAGAAAGCGCGTCTCCAGCGCCTGCAGAACGCGCGCTTGCGCTTCCATCACCAGGACATCGTGGACGCCGGCGCGCTGCAGAGCGTCTTCGCGAGCACCAAGCCGGACGCGGTGCTGCACCTCGCGGCGCAAGCCGGCGTGCGCTACTCGCTCGAGAATCCCAACTCGTACATCCAGTCGAACCTGGTCGGCTTCGCCAATATCCTCGACGCCTGTCGCGCCTATCCGCCGCGGCACCTGGTTTTCGCCTCGAGCTCGAGCGTCTACGGCAGCAACCCGAAGCTGCCCTGGTCGGAGTCGGACAACGTCGACCATCCGATCAGCCTTTACGCCGCGACGAAAAAGGCCAACGAGCTGAGCGCGCACGCCTATAGCCACCTTTTCGGGCTGCATACCACCGGGCTGCGGTTTTTCACCGTCTACGGTCCATGGGGGCGGCCCGACATGTCGGCGTTTCTCTTCGCACGCGCGATCCTCGAGGGCAAGCCGATCCAGGTCTTCAACCACGGCGACATGCAGCGCGACTTCACCTACATCGACGACATCGTCGAGGGCACGCTGCGCGTGCTCGACCAGCCGGCG
>DASWER010000492.1:0-3114 GCA_036394655.1 Burkholderiales bacterium | reverse complement strand
GCCCAGCGCGCTTCGCCGCCCCAGAGCGAGATGTCGCTCCCGGGAATCTTGGAGAACATCAGCCCGACGTCGAAGCCGAGCGGCAGACCCTTGTTGGCACGCAGCGTCGGCACCGGGATGTACGAAGGTACGCTGCCGGAGACCGCGCGCGACAGCGCGTCCTTGTTCGCCACCTTGGACATGGTGAGGGCGAGGCCGACGTCGAAGCCGGTGACGCCGAGCGGCTCGGTCGGCGTCTGCGGGTGATAGCTCAGCGCGGCGCCGACGTCCTCCGACAGCAGCCGGAAATCGCCCTGGGCGACGTTCTGCAGCCGGTTGATGTCGAACGCCCACGCCGGTGCGGCCAGCAGCACGAGCGCAGCGCAGATAAGGCCTTTCATGGTTCTTGGTTTCATAGTCTCTCCTGTAGGAATTGCAGAACGAGGACCTCGTCACGCCGTAATGCCGCGCCGCGCTTGCGCATGCGGCTGCGCGAGAGCGGTACGGGCTGCGGAATCGTTTCGCCCATGCGGTAGGCCTCGACCAGCGCCGGATGCACGTAGTACTTGCGGCACACCGCGCGCGTGTTGCCGAGGCGCTCGGCCACCGCGTCGATCGCGCCGTTGATGTTGCGATCGGTCTCGGCACGGCTCGCGGCGAGGCCGCGCCGGCGCAGCTCGACCGCCGCGAGCATGGTGCCGCCCCAGGTGCGGAAGTCCTTGGCGGAAACGTCACGCCCGGAGATCTCGCGCAGATAGTCGTTCACGTCGTCGGATGATACGAGGTGCCGGCGCCCCGCGGCGTCCAGATACTGGAACAGCTCCTGTCCCGGCAGGTCGCGGCAGCGCTGGATGATGCGCGCAAGCCTCGGGTCGGACACGGCGATGGTGTGCTCGACGCCGCTCTTGCCGCGGAAGCTGAAGCGCAGCATCGAGCCGTCGATCTTGAGATGGCGCCGGCGCAGCGTGGTCAGCCCGTAGGAGCGGTTGTCGCGCGCGTATTCGTCGTTGCCGACGCGGATCAGCGTGCGGTCGAGGAGCTGCAGCACGGTGGCGAGCAGCTGCTTGCGCCCGAGGTCGACCGAGCGCAGATCGCGCTCCATGCGCTCGCGCAGCCGCGGCAGCACCTCGCTGAATTCAAGCATGCGGCGGAACTTGGAGCGGTCGCGCGCCTCGCGATACTCCGGGTGGTAGCGATACTGCTTGCGCCCGCGTGCGTCGCGCGCCGTCGCCTGGATGTGGCCATCGGGATTCGGGCAGATCCATACGTCGGTCCATGCCGGCGGTATCGCGAGCGAGTTGAGCCTTTTCCTGATCTCGTGATCCGTGATCCGCGCGCCGCCCGGCGCGTAGTACGCCCAGCCGCCGCCGACGCGCTTGCGGCGTATGCCGCGCACGCCGTCGGTGACGTAGCGCAGCCCGGCGTGCGTCGCCGACCTGCGATGGGCAACCTCCCTGCGGCTCAGGCGCGGCACAGGCTCATTCGGCGACGATCCCGGCCTCGCGGATCAGGCGCGTCCATTTGTCGATCTCGCGCGCGACATAGGGCTCCGCCTCGCGCGCCGGCATGCGCATCGCGCGAGCGCCGCGCCTCTCGAACGATGCCGAGATCTCCGGGTTGGCGAGAACCTTGTCGAATTCCGCGCGCAGCCGCGCGAGCACGGCCGGCGGCGTGCCGGCGCGCACGAAGTAGCCGGCCCAGGATTCGATCTCGAAGTCGAGCACGCCGGTCTCGCGCACCGTCGGCGTCATCGGATGAAAGCCGAGCCGCGCCGGCCCGGAGACGGCCAACGCCTTCACACGCCTGCCCTCAACCTGGCCGCGCGCAGTGGACGAAGCGTCGAAGAACAGATCGACGCGGCCGGGAATCAGGTCCTGATACGCGGCCTGCGCTCCCTTGTAGGGGATGTGGGTGAGCCAGACGCCGGCGAGATGCCAGACCAGCGCGGCGCAGATGTGCTGACCGCTGCCGTTGCCGGCGGAAGCGTAGGTCAGCTTGCCCGGGTTGGCGCGCGCGTACTCGACGATCTCCTTCAGCGAGTTCGGCGCGAAGTCGCTGCGCGCCACCAGCGTATAGGCGAAGCCGGCCGCCAGCCCGAGCGGCACGAAGTCGGTCTTCGGGTTGTACGGCAGGTTGCGGTACAGGCCCGGCGTGAAAGCGAGGTTCGCCGAGGCGCCGAGGAGCAGCGTGTAGCCATCGGGCTCGGCCTTCGCTACCGCCTCGGTGCCGATGACCGTGCCGCCTCCCGCGCGGTTCTCCACGATCACCGGCTGGCCGAGCAGCGCGCCGAACGGCTCGGCGAGCGTGCGCGCCGCGAGGTCGAAGCCGCCGCCCGGCGGCTGCGGCACGATCAGTCGCAGCGGCCGTGCCGGAAACGTTTGTGCATTGCCGGTGCAAGCCACAACCGCCAGCAGCGCAGCGCAGATCAGTCGCACCGGTAGAACGCCTCGCGGCTCTGGCGGCTGATCGCCGCAAGATCTTCGGGATCGCTCGACTTCGCGAGGCGCGGCTCGAGCTCGGCCAGGCGCTTCTCCAGCCGCGCGGTTTGCGGGTCGCGGTCGATGCGGGCGAACTGCTCGCGCAGCGCCTTGGTATCGCGCCGCTCGATCTCGGCGAGCGCCAGCTCGCGGCGCAGCTTGCGCTTCTCGCACTGCACCGGCTCGAGCTGCTTGGTAATCGCGATGAATTCCCGCGCTTCGGGACTAACAGACCACGCAGGAGAAGAGAGTAGCCAGGTGACGAGGAAGATCCTCTTCACGCGACTTTCATCTTGGCCTTCGGGTCGGGATACGGGTAGAGCATGTTGAGGGCGACCGACTGGCCGCTCGCCTGCACGATGCGCACATGCTCGCGGCGCAGTTCCCGCGCATGCCGCACGCCGCAGGAGTGGGCGATCATGTCGATCTCGCGGTTCATGTTCATCGCGTAGTTGGCGACGCGCAGGTATTTCTCCTCGACCACCAGCGCGCGCTGCAGGCGCTTGTTGTGGGTGGTGACGCCGGTCGGGCAGGTGTTCTGGTGGCAGCGCAGCGCCTGGATGCAGCCCAGCGAGAACATGAAGCCGCGCGCGGTGTTGATGAAATCGGCGCCGACGCAGATCGCCCAGGCGGCCTTTGCCGAGGTGACGAGCTTGCC
>DASWER010000491.1:0-12051 GCA_036394655.1 Burkholderiales bacterium | reverse complement strand
GCCTTGTACTCGTCCTCGTAGGGAAGGCCCATCGAGCGCGCGAGGAGCTGAATGTAGTTGTAGACCGCCGTCGCGCCCGCGGCATCGAGGCCCACGATCTCGCGGTAGCACTGGTGGAACGTGGTGACGACTGCATCGGCGCCGGACGCCTTTGCCGCGCGCACCGTATTGGCATGGATGTCGTCCAGCGCCTTCGGCAGGATCGCGAACGAAGCGCACATGTAGCCCGGTGCGAGGTAATCGCCGTCGACCACCTCGACTCCCGGAATCATCGAGAGCAGCTCCGGCACCATGCGGTTCACCGGCACGAGCTCGTTGAAGCCGATGTGCTTGTGGAGCATCACGCGCATCGGCACCAGGTGGACGAGCAGCGGCGCCAGCTTGTCGCGGCTAGCGTGCAGCAGGTCGACCAGATAGGTCATGTCGAACTGCCGGTCGTTGCCCTTTTCCATGAAGTCGTGCATGTGCGAGTGGCACGAGGGACACCAGGCGATGACCGGCGCGGCGCGCTGGTTCAGGCGGCCGACGGTGCGCGTCGCCATGCCGCCGGCAGTGGTCTGGTTTGCGTCCTTGACGGTGCCGCAGCAGTAGTCGGGGCCGCCGACCGGCGAAGGGTCGTAGCCGAGCGCGCGCAGGATGTCGAGGCAGCTATGGATGATGTCGCCATGGCGCAGGACGTTGCAGCCGTACCAGAAGGTGACGGGACTGCCGCTCGTCATAACGTCAGGTCCATTCTTTGAGCTCATCATCCGTGAGCTGCAGCTTGGCAAAGGCGCGCACGCGGTTGAAGTAGTCGGGATCCTGCTTGACGTCGATCTGCTTGGGCAGCTCGCGGCCGCCGAGCGCAGTCATGCGCGCAAGCCGCATCATCATCTTCGGATCGACGTTCTCGGGGCACGCGGGCACGCAGACGCCGCTTCGTGTGCAGACGCCGATCCAGCCGAGCGCTTCAGGCGACCCCGCCTCGCCGCGCAGCACTGCCAGCACGCCGGGCACCACCGCCTTGCCATCGGCTGCCGGCGCCTTCGAGTACTGCGCCATGGGACAGACCTCGAAGCACTTGCCGCATTGCGTGCACGCGCCGAGGATGCGCTCGATCTCGCTCTGCTGGAACTCCTTCAGCCGCTGTCCGATGACCGGTCTGTCGCTCATATAAACTCGCCGGGTGACTGTATCACCGCGTAGCGCGCCGTCCCATACTTTATGCGTGGCACCGATGATGGACTGGTCGGACCGCCATTACCGCTATTTCATGCGCCAGATCTCGGCGCAGGCGCGCGTCTATACCGAGATGATCACCACCGGCGCGCTGATTCACGGCGATGTCGACCGGCATCTCGCCTTCAGCACCGAGGAGCACCCGGTCGGCCTGCAGCTCGGCGGCAGCGAGCCCACCGATCTCGCCCAGAGCGCAGTGCTCGGCGAGCGCTACGGCTACGACGAAATAAATCTGAACATTGGCTGCCCGAGCGAGCGCGTGCAGCGCGGCGCCTTTGGTGCGTGCCTGATGGCGGAGCCTTCATTGGTCGCAGACTGCGTGCGTGCCATCCGGGACAAGGTGAATCTGCCGGTGACGGTGAAGCACCGCATCGGCATCGACCAGGTCGAGGACTATGGCTTCGTGCGCGATTTCGTCGGCACGGTAGCGCAGGCGGGCTGCCGCACCTTCATCGTCCATGCGCGCAATGCGGTGCTGAAGGGCCTGTCGCCGAAGGAAAACCGCGAGGTGCCGCCGCTCAAGTACGACTATGTGTATCGCCTGAAGCGTGACTTCCCGCAGCTCGAGATCGTGATCAATGGCGGCATTACCACGCGTGCGCAGATCGAGGCTGAATTGGCGCAGGTCGATGGCGTCATGCTCGGCCGTGCGGCGTATCACGATCCGTGGCTGCTCGCCGATCCGGGCAAGACGCGCAGCGCTATCGTCTCAGCAATGGTCGCCTATTGCCGCCGCCATCACGATGTCCCCTTGCGGAGCATCGTGCGCCACATGCTCGGGCTCTATCACGGCGCGCCGCGCGCACGGCTCTGGCGCCGGATGTTGTCCGACGCAGCCCGGCTGAAGGAAAATCGAGCCGAGCTGCTGCTCGAGGCGCTCGAGGCCGTCGAGCGCCGCGAAGAAGTCATAACCTAGGGGGAGACCATGCAACAGCCACGACTGCTGATCCCGGCGCTAAAACCCTTCTACGATGCGCTGCAGCCGCTGTCCTGGCTGCTGATCCGCTGCGCCTGCGGGCTGATCCTGGCGATGCACGGCTGGGGCAAGATCCAGCGCGGCGCGGAAGCGATGGCGCCGACATTCGCGAAGCTGGGCTACGACCACCCGGTCGCGCTGGTCTACTTCCTGACCTTCGTCGAGTTCGTCGGCGGCCTCGGCATCGCGGCCGGGCTCTTCACGCGCTTCTTCGCCGCGATGGTCACCATCGAGATGGCGGTGATCATGTTCGCGCACTACCTGCCGAACGGCTTCTCGTGGCTCAACCGCGGCTACGAGTTCGTGCTGCTGTGGGGCCTGATGGCGCTGGCGATCTGGTGGCGCGGCGGCGGCCCGTACTCGCTCGACCGCAAGATCGGCGTCGAGCTTTAAGCGAGGTCCTCGAGGCGGTAGTAGCGCGCCCAGCGCATGAGCTGCTCGTCGCTCATGGAAAACATCACCGTATCTTCGTGGGCGTGGTGCGCGATGCGCGACCAGGCCGGCGCGGCGATGGTGTCGCCGAACTGCCAGTCGAAAGTCTGCTCGCCGATCGTCGAGCGGCCGCTGCCGGCCATCACGACGTAGATGGTGTGGGCACTGCGCCGATAAGCCGCGTTCTCCCAGCCGGCCTCCCAGGCATGCACGCGCAACGTGATGGTCGGCATCGTGGGCGCCGCAATCTCCACCGTTACGCCGAAATAGGGGTCATCCTGGGCTGAAGCAAGGCGCGCGAGCGTGTCGGCGAAGGTGAAGCGCATCGGCGATTGCTCGGTGACGCGCTCGACCGGCGCGAAGCCCGCCGGATGCTCCTCGAAGAACATCGGCTCGAGAAGCCGCGTCAGCGGCACGTCGAGCCCGTCGAACCAGTAGGCCTGCTCCGCGCCATCGTGGCCGTGGCCGTGCCAGGACCAGCCGGGCGTCAGCACGATGTCGCCGGTCTCCATCGGATGCTTGTCGCCGTCGACCACCGAGTACGCGCCCTTCGCGTCCAGGATCACGCGCAGCGCGTGCGGCGCATGCCGATGCGTGCGCGCCTGCTCGCCGGGCAGGATCGACTGGTACGCGGCGACCAGCGTGCGCAGCGTGGCGTACTCATTCCCCGGCACGGGGTTGCGCATGACGAAGTTACGCCGCTCGGCGAGGTCGGTGCCGATCAGCCGGCCCGCGGCCTGCATCGCCCACTTGGCTTCGGCGTAGCGCCAGTGCGCCGGCACGAACTCCGAGCGCATCTCGGGCGAAAGGATCGGCTTTTCGCGGCGGATCCAGCCCGGCGTCATGTTGCGCGCGGCAAGCGCGCGCTGGAGTTCATCAAGGTTGCTTAACGCGGGAGTATCATTGGCGCCCATGAGCGCAAATCTTAAGACTATCGGTACACCTTCGCTACGCGATCGCGTCACCAAGGAAGAGTGGCAGATGCGGGTCGACCTGGCCGCCGCCTACCAGCTCGCCGCGATCTTCAAATGGACCGACCTCATCTACACCCACTTCTCGGCGCGCGTGCCGGGCACCGAGGACTTCCTGATCAACCCGTACGGGCTGATGTTCGACGAGATTACCGCCTCGACCCTGGTGAGGATCGACGCCGAAGGCAAGATCAAGGACGACCCGGTCGGCCTTGGCGTGAACGAAGCCGGCTTCATCATCCACAGCTGCATGCACGCCGCGCGGCCCGAGATCCACTGCGTGATCCACACGCACACGCGCGCCGCCGTCGCCGTCTCGGCGATGAAATGCGGCCTGCTGCCGATCAGCCAGCACGCGATGCTCGTGCAGTCCGAGATCACCTACCACGATTACGAGGGCGTGGCGCTCTACAAGGACGAGCAGGCGCGCATGGCGCGCGATCTGGGCAAGACGTCGAAGGCGATGATCCTGCGCAACCATGGTGTGCTCGCGCTGGGCGAGACCGTGCGCGAAGCGTTTGAAGTTATGTACTACCTCGACTGCGCCTGCCAGATCCAGGTCGATGCGCTCGCCGGCGGGCTGCAGAACGTGCAGCTCATGACCGAGCAGGCCGCGCAGACGTCGACCGCCGCGCTCAAGCGACCGATGCGTCCGGCGCAACAGAAGGACTGGCCGGCGCTGCTGCGCATGCTGGAGCGCCGCGGCATCAAGTACGCACAGTAGCTGGCGTCCGCGCCGGTAGTTGCAGCACGGTGAGGATGGCTGCGAGCGTGCAGGCGAACACGACGTAGAACACGCCCTGCGGCAGGCGGTGGTCCATCAGCCATCCGCAAAGCACCGGCGTCGCGAGCGAGCCGACGTCGAGCCCCGAGTAGACGAAACCGTAGACACGTCCCGTTGCCCCGGGCGGCGTCGCCGCGCGCACGATGAGATCGCGCGACGGATAAATGAGCCCGACCGCCAGTCCCGAGATTGCGAGCACCACTGGGAGCATCGCCCCCGGGATCGCGCCGATCGCAATCAGCAGCGCGTTGAACGAGCCCACCGCGAAACCGGCCGCCGCGACGATATCGTGGCGCGAGACGCGCGCGACGAGAAAGCCGCCGCCGAGCATGCCTGCCGCCGAGCCCAGGATGTACGCCGTGATCGCCGAGGAGGCGAACCCGGTGCCGACGCCGAACTGCTCCTTCATCGCCGAGACGCCGAAGTTCTGCAGCGCGCCGAGCGCCGCCGCGTGCAGCGCGAAGAACGCGAAGCACATCACCACCGACAGGGCGAGCAGCACGCGCGCATCGAGCGCAGCGCCGCGCTTCTTTGCTTCGGCATGCGCCGGCGCACGGAACAGCGGCCCGTTGACGCCGATGAGCAGCAGCACGACAAAGGCGAGCGCCGCGGCGGCGAGCAGCGCGTTGTGCCAGCCGTAGGCGTCGCCGATCGCGGCGCTGAACACCGGCGCCAGCGCAAATCCCAGCATGCCCGCCACGCTGTGGCTGCTGAAGGCATGGCCGAGGCGCCGCGGCGAGATACAACCATTGAGAATGGAAAAATCCGCCGGATGGAACACGCTGTTGCCGGCGCCGGAGATCGCGGCGCCCACGAAGAGCAGCGCCGGCCCCTGCGCGAAGCTCATCAACCCGGTGCCAAGCACCATCAGGGCGAGGCCGCCGAGCAGCACGCCGCGGCCGCTGTAGCGGTCGACGATGAAGCCGGCGAGCGGCTGCAACAGCGCCGACACGGCGAAGAACAGCATCAGGACCATGCCGAGGGTCGCGTAGGAGATGCCGAGCTCCTCCCGGATCAGCGGAAACAGCGGCGCCAGCACGAGCTGCAGGAAATGGCTCATCGAGTGCCCGATGGCGATCAGCGCGATGATGAAACCGTCCCTGCTCTTCATACGCTGCCCAGAAAGCGCACCACGGCGGCCAGGGTCTTCTCCGGCTGCTCGCGAAACGGCGCGTGGCCGCAATTTTTCAGTTTTATCAGCTCGCACGGCCCCTTCACGCGGGCCGCGAGCTCATCGAGCTGCGTCATGGTGCCGTAGATGTCGTCGTAGCCCTGGATCGCGAGCACCGGGCAGTTGATGTGCGGCAGATAGTCGTCGCGGATGTCCCAGCTCTTGAAACCGCCGTCGAGCCAGACGTCGGCCCAGCCGTAGAACGTCTTGCGGGCATCGCGGTGATGGCGCCCGAGCTTCTCGCCGAAGTCGCTGGTCTCGAAGGCCTGCGCCGCAGCCACGATCGAATCGAGGCACGGCGGCTCGATGAAGACATGCGGTGCCATCGCCACGACGGCGCGCACCGCGTGCCCGGCGCCGGCGTGGATCAGCGCGATCGAGGCGCCGTCGGAGTGACCGATCAGCAGCGGATTTTCCACCGCCAGCGATTGCAGCAGCTCAGGCAGCGCGTCGAGCGCCTCATCGTGCATGAAGCGCACGGAGCGCTTTGCCTCGGCGAGCACCGCCGATTGCCCATAGCCGTAGCGGTCGTAGACCAGCGCGCGGCAGCCGGTCGCCTGCGCGACCTTTGCCGGGAAGTCGCGCCATTGCCGGATCGAGCCGAGTCCTTCGTGGAGAAACACCAGCGTCGGCTTGCCGCTCGACAGCCTGGAAGATGAGTCGCCGATCCATTCATACGCGACCGAGCGGCCCGCCGCAGTCGCAAAAGGCATGCGGCGAATGTAGCACGCGATAATCGGCGCCTTCATGCGTTTCACAACCTGGCTGGTGCTGATCGCCACGCTCCTGCTCTGGTCGGGCAACTGGATCGTGGCGCGCGCGGTGCGTGACGAGATCTCGCCGGGACTCGCCACCGTCGGGCGGCTGGTGGTAGTGCTCGCGATCCTGCTGCCCTTCGCCTGGCGCGGACTGCGGCAGAAGCTGCCGCAGCTCGCGCCTCGCGACTGGCTGGTGCTCGGCGCGCTCGGTCTCACCGGCGGCGGCCCGCACCTCGGTCTGCAGTGGCTCGGGCTGCACTACACCACCGCGGCGAACGGCATCCTCTATCTGTCGACAACGCCGATCTTCATCCTGCTGATGACGCTCGCGCTCGGCGGCGAGCGCATCGTGGCGCGGCAATGGATCGGCGTCGCGATCTCGTTTGTCGGGGTGCTGATCATCGCGACGCACGGCGATCTCGCGCGCCTTTCCTTCAACGTCGGCGACCTGATGGCGCTCGCCTCGATGGTGATGTGGGCTGGCTACACCGTCCTGCTGCGCGTACGGCGTGATCCGCTCGAGGTGATCGAGCTGCTCTGCATGGTGTGCGCCTTCGGCGTGCTGTTCATGACGCCGTGGCTGCTGTTCGAGGCGGCAGCGGGCGCCACGCTCGCCCTGTCGCGGACCGGCGCGCTCGCGGTGCTCTATTCCGCCATCGGCTCCCTGCTCCTCGCCTACGCGGGCTGGAGCTACGTCGTCGCGCGGCTCGGTCCGGCACGCGCCGGCGTCACGCTGCATCTCATGCCCGCGTTCGGCGTCGTGCTCTCCGCATTTTTTCTCAACGAATATCCGCGGTGGTTCCACTTCGCCGGCATTGCATTGATCCTCGCCGGCGTCGCCCTGTCTGCGTTCAAGCGCCGCCTTACGAAATAATTACGGACGTTGTACGGAATTCAGAGCTTCAGCGGTTTCCAGTAGCCGGTGAGCTCCAGGTAGCCGCGCCCGACTTCGTTTCTTCCCTTAAAAGCACGCACTGCGCCTTCCCAGTAGATGGTGCCGCTGCTCGCGCGAGCGTCGAGCTCCTGGTCGTCCATCAATGGCTCGAGGCGCAGGTCGTTGACCTGCATCGACACCGGATACTCGACGCCGGTGCGCGGTGACCTCCAGGTTCTCAGCGTCCTAAAAGCCACGCCCGGCGGCGCGTAGTGGATGCCGCCGGCCTTCGAGCGCATTTGGAAAGCCATGAACGAATGGCCGTTGTAGAGGTTGATGCCGGTCCAGTCCCAGCCCACCGCCTCGGGCGCGAGGTAGGCGCTCGACCATTCATGATCGAGCCACGCGCCGCCGCTGATCTCGCGGCCGTTCACTTTGCCGACCACGCTCAGCAGCGGCTGGCTGTAGTAGTAGCTCGCTTCCTCGGGCCGCAGTCCCTTGCGGCTGTAGCCGTTCTCGCCCTGGAGCACCGGCTTGTCGTTGATGAAAAAGGTCAGGTCGAAATCGAACTCGCGCGCCGCGACCTTGGCGTGGTAGCGGTTGCCTTCGAGAAACAGCTGCCAGTCGTCGATCCAGACGCCGGTACGCTCGGTCTCGGTCTCGGCCTCGGCGAGCGAGTGCCCGGCGCGCGCGGCGACCTGGTCGTGCAGCAGGCGGCCGCGCTTCGGATCCGAGAGCGCGGCGTGCGCGAAGAGGACCTGGCGCGGGTTGAAGCTGCTCGGGTTGTCGCTTTGCTCTTCCGGCCGCGCGCGGAAGAAGGTGATCTGGAAGCCGAGCGGGCCGTCGAGCCATCCGGTGACGTACCACCATTCGGTGCGGAAATCAGGATGCGCGCCATGGTCGCGCGGGAATTCGAGCGCGCGCGGCGTGACCACCGGGTACTGGACCTTCCCGGCCCAGGCCAGCGTCGGCAGGAAAGTCAGCGCCAGGAAGGCTCGGCGTCGCACGCGTCGATTATGCTATCTGCATGGCCCACCGCTTCTTCATCGCCGACGTCTTCACCGAGCGCCCTTTCACCGGCAACCAGCTCGCCGTCTTTCCCGACGGCCGCGGCATTTCGGACCGCGCCATGCAGGCGATCGCGCGCGAGTTCAATTTCGCCGAGACCACCTTCGTCCTGCCGCCCAGGGATCCGAAGAACGCGGCGCACGTGCGTATCTTCACGCCGACGAGCGAGATGCCCTTCGCCGGGCATCCGACCGTCGGCACCGCCGCCGTGCTCACACGCATGGGGCGTGTCGACGCCCCCGCGACGATCGTGCTGGAGGAGCGCGTCGGACTGGTACCGGTGGAGATCGCATTTCGCGGCGACGCGCTCTACGCGCACCTGATCGTCGAGCGCCCGATCGAAGCGCCCGCCGTGCAGCCGCCGCAAGGAGGAGCCGCCGCAGCGCTATCGCTCTATCCATCGACGGTGCTGGAGTCGTGGTTCGCCAGCGGCGGCGTGCGCTTCTGTTTCGTGCGCCTCACCGACCGCGCAGCGGTGGACCGCGCGGTGCTCGACCGAGCGGCATGGACCAAGCACTTCGCCAACGCCTGGTCGTCTCAGCTCTATTTCTTCTCGGGCGAGCGCGAGCAGCTTTACGCGCGCATGTTCGCCCCGGCGCTCGGTGTGGAGGAGGACCCGGCGACGGGTTCGGGCGCAGTCGCCGTCGCCGGCGTGCTGGCAGCTCGGCTCTCCGCCGCGGACGGCATCTTCACCTGGCGCATCGACCAGGGTGTCGCCATGGGACGGCCGAGCGTGCTGGAAGCTTCAGCCGAGAAGCTTGGCGGCAAGGTGCTGCGCATCAAAGTCGGCGGCGCCACCGTGATCACCGGCGAGGGAACGATGGAGGTTCCCGCCAGCTACTGACTACCAGTCCTCGCGCACCGCACGCACCGGCCCCATGCCCATCGCCTCGCGGCCGGAGATGATGGCGGTCAGCACCGCTAATCCCACCAATATGGTGACCAGGCTGCAGAGCAAGGCCAACGGCGGGTGGAGCTCGATGCTCCAGTTGAACGACTGCCGGTTCACTACGTAGACGAGTACCAGGCTGATCGCGGTGCCGCAGACGAGGCCGGCCCCGGCGCCGACGCCGGCGAGGAGCGCGCCTTCGGCGGCGAGCATGCGGCGGATCTGTCCGCGAGTGAGGCCGAGGTGGCGCAGCATGCCGAACTCGCGCCGGCGCGCGAGCACCATCGCGCCGAGGCTCGACGACAGGCCGAAGAGCCCGACCAGCACCGCGACCGCCTCCATCGCATAGGTCACGGCGAAGCTGCGATCGAAGATGCGCAGCGATACGGCGCGAATCTCGCTCGAGTCGGCCAGGTCGAGCGCTTCGCCGCCCGGAAGCGCGTGCAGTGCTTCCATCAGCGACGCCGGCGTGGCGCCGGGCGCGAGCCAGACCGCGGCGTCGTTCACCCGCCGATCGCCGGTGAGCTCGGCATAGTCCGCGCGGTCTATGAGGATCGCACCGTGCTGGCGGGCGTAGTCGCGGAACACGCCCGCGACCGTGAACGCATGGTCCCTTCCGAGCAGTGGAACGTGAACTGAGCTTCCAGGAGCAAAGCCATAAATGTCCTTCACCGCCTCGCTGACCCAGATCGGGTGCGGCGGCACCGCCGCTAGTTGCTCGACCAGCGGAAACGCAGCCGCCGCGCGATCGCGCGCAATCAGCACCAGCGGCGGGCGCGCCGGGTCGAGGATGACGCGGCCGCTGCGCAGGAAATCGATGCGCCGGATCTGCGGCAGCGCGCGCGCCTTTTCGACGAAGGCGGGCTCGAGATAGCCGGTGTCGCCGGCCTGCGTGGTGCGGAAGTAGAGCTCGGCCGGCAGCACGCGGGTCAGCCAGTCGTCCACCGACTGGCGGAACGACGCCACCATGATCGCCATCGCCGCCATCAGCGAGAAGCTCGCCACGATCGCCGCCAGGCTCACCGCCGCCTGCCCGGGCGCGGCGCGCAGCTGCGCGAGCGCCAGCGCGAGGCCGGGACTGCGTGCAAAAGGAAGTAAAGCGGGCAGCAGATCGAACACCGTGCGTGAGAGCCACGGCATCAGCGCCACCGTGCCGATCAGCAGGCAGGCGATCGCCGCATAACCGAAGAGCGGCAGACCCTGCACCGCGGGCAGCTGGGCCAGCACGGCGCCGATGGTCAGCAAAATGACGCCAGGGACGGCCGAAGAGACGCGAGTGAACATCGCGTGCTCGTCACCCGCCTTGAGCGCGTGCGCGGGTGGCGTGCGGGCGGCGTCGCGCGCGGGCAGCAGCGCGCCGATCACGGCGACGGCGATGCCGGCGGCGAAGTAGGCAACAGCGCCCAGGGGAGAGAAGGCAAGCTGCGGCGCGCTGCCACGGAACGCGCCGGCGCCGAGATCGCCGCCCCAGGCGCGCACCGCGACGATGGCGAGCACATAACCCAGGACCAAGCCAAGCAAGGCACCGACGGCGCCGAGCGCCGCCGCCTCGAGCAATACCAGGCGCGCAACGCCGCGGCGCTGGAGGCCAAGCACGCGGAGCAGTGCGTGCTCGCCGCGCCGCCGGGCGGTCTCGAGCGCCTGGGCGGAGAAGACCAGGAAGCCGCCGGTGAAGAGCGCCACCATCGCGAGCACGTTGAGGTTCACGCGGTAGGCGCGCGAGGGATAGGCGCTCGCCTGCTCGAGGTTCTCGACCGGGGCGGCGTATGCGCCGGGTGGCAGCAGCGCCTGGATGCGCTGGACCATGACGGCCCGGTCGGCGTCGCGCGCCACGCGGATGTCGAGGCGGTTCAGCTCGCCGAGGCGCCCGAAGCGCCACTGCGCCGTGGCGATGTCGACCAGCGCCGCCTGGCCGCGCAGCGCCGATCCGGGAAGAATGCCCGCGACGGACAACGGCACGCGTCGCTGGCCGACTACGAGCTGCAATGTGTCCCCCTTCGCCAGACCGAGCGAGGCGCTGGCGCCGGCGGAGAGGAAGGCGCGATCGGGCGCAATGAGGTCGTAGCGCTGCTCCATCAGCAGCGCGGGCTGCAGCACCGCGGCGCGCAGGATATCGACGCCGACCACGCGCAACGTGCGGTCGGTGCCGGCGACGCCGACGTCGAGCTCGAGCACCGGGCTGACGAAGCGCACGCCGGGAAGCCTGGCGATCTTCGGATAGAGCGCCTCGGCAAAGCCGGCACGCCCGCCGCGCACCTCGATATCGGCTTCGCCGGCCACCGAGCGCACAGCGGCGGCGACGTCCTCGACCGCGGCGCGGTTGACGAGGTGCACCGCGTAGCCGAGCGCCACGCCGAGCGCGATCCCGGCCACTGAGAGCGCCAGCCGGGCGCGCGGCCGATGCGAGTTGAAGAGGAGAAGCAGGCGCAGCATGCGCGCGAACTATAGCGCCCGCGCTGTCGGGAGCTGACGTCATGGCCTGCGGAACTAGCAGCGCGGATTGATGCGTCTTGTGCCCATAGGCAGCGTGACGCCATGGCGCGATTCCGAGCATTTCTCCTCATTGGCGTTTGTCTGCCTGCTTGTCTCCCGCTGACGGCGTGCGAGCCGGTAGCGATCGCGCTACTGGGGGCCGGCGCCTCGACCGCCATCCGCTACAACATGGACGGCGTCGCCTCGCGCACCTTTACCGCGCCCGCGGCCGCAGTAAAGAACGCGTCGCTCGCCGCGCTAGAGCGCATGGGCCTCACGCACGACGCCACCATCCCGTTCGATACCGGGGAGACGATCTACGCCAGGGCGCCGAACCGCGATATCGAGATCGACATCGAGACGATCACCAAGCACGCCACGCGTTTACGCATCGTGGCGAAGGGCGGCAGCTTCCTCTACGACACCGCCACGGCCACG
>DASWER010000490.1:0-4276 GCA_036394655.1 Burkholderiales bacterium | reverse complement strand
CGATGCGGTGTCAGATCGCGACTTCGCGATCGAGTTCTGCGCATGCGCGGCATTGATCATGACGCATTTGTCCCGCCTGTCCGAGGAACTGATCCTGTGGATGAATCCGCGCTTCGGTTTCATCCGGCTCGCCGACCGGTTCTGCACCGGCTCCTCGATGATGCCGCAGAAAAAAAATCCGGACGTGCCCGAACTCGTGCGCGGCAAGACCGGCCGCGTCAACGGCCACCTGGTGGGACTGCTCACGCTCATGAAGGGCCAGCCGCTCGCTTATAACAAGGACAACCAGGAAGACAAGGAGCCCTTGTTCGACACGGTCGATACGCTGAAAGACTGTCTGGCGGTGTTCGCCGGCCTGATCGCGGGCTTGCGTCCCGTGCCGCGCGCGATGCGCGCCGCGCTCGCCGAAGGCCATGCTACCGCTACGGATCTCGCCGATTACCTGGTGCGCCAGGGCGTGGCGTTTCGCGACGCGCATGAAGTGGTGGCGCGCGCCGTGCGCGAAGCCGAGCGCCGCCGGACGGATCTCGCCCGGCTTCCCCTGGCAACGCTGCGCCGCTTTTCACCCAAGATCGGCGCCGATGTGAAGCGCGTGCTGACGCCCGAGGGCTCGGTAGCGTCGCGCGATCACCTCGGCGGCACCGCGCCGGCGCAGGTGCGCAAGGCGGCTGCCCGCGCGCGCAAGCGCCTGCAGTAATGACTGAACGCGGCCAGCTCAGCCGGATCGGCAAGTATCCGGTGCTGCGCAAGCTCGGCGAAGGCGCCACCTCCGAGGTCTACCAGTGCCACGATCCCTTCAATGACCGCGATGTCGCGGTGAAGGTGGCGTTCCCGGAAAGCTTCCAGGATCCCGAGCGCGGGCGCCTGTACCGGAAACTGTTCCTCACCGAAGCCTCGCTCGCCGGAAGACTGCAGCACCCGCATATCTGCCAGATCTACGACGCGGTGGCCGAAGAGAAGCTGCACTACATCGTGATGGAGTACGTCGATGGCGGTACGCTCGAGAAATACTGCCGCGGCGATGCGCTGCTGCCGATCGGGCGCGCGATCGAGATCATCTTCAAGTGCACGCGGGCGCTCGAGTTCGCGCACCGCCTGGGCGTCACGCACCGCGACCTCAAGCCGGCGAACCTGCTGCATACCGGCGAGAGCCACGTGAAGATCACGGACTTCGGCGCCGCGCTGATCGCGACCGGCGAGACCACGCAGATCACCGCCATCGGCTCGCCGGCCTACATGTCACCCGAGCAGGTCAAGGAGAGTAGCCTGGACCACCGCACCGATATCTATTCGATCGGCGTGGTGATGTATCACCTGCTCACCGGACGGCTGCCCTTCCAGGCGGCGAATAACTTCAGTCTGATCTACCAGATCACGAACTCCGAGGTGCAGCCGCCTTCGGCGTTCCGCACGGAGCTGCCTGCCGAGGTCGATGCCATCGTGATGCGCGCGATGGCGCGCGAGCGCGACCAAAGGTATCCGCAATGGGCCGAGTTTTCCCGCGAGCTGGCGCAGGTGTTCCGCGCCGAGCGCAGCGTCGCGCACAAGGCGCAGGAATTCCCCGACTCCGATCGCTTCGAGACGCTGCGCAACCTCGCCTTTTTCCAGGAGTTCTCGGATGCCGAGCTCTGGGAGGTGGCGCACATCTCGAGCTGGAGCCATGCCGACGCCGGCCAGTCGCTGATGAAGGAAGGCGATCCCGGCGAGCACTTCTGCATCCTCGCCGACGGCCAGGTCAAGGTCACCAGGCGCGGCCGCCTGCTCAACGTCCTCAATCCTGGCGAGTGTTTCGGCGAGATGGCCTATCTCTCGAGGAACGAGCACCGCCGCGTGGCCGACGTCACGGTCACCGACGAGGCCGACATCATCGCGGTGCCGACCGCCAAGCTCGCGCAGGTATCGGAGGGTTGCCGCCACAAGTTCGACCGCGCCTTCATGGCGATCCTGGTCGAGCGGCTGTCGATGGCGAACGTGCGCCTTTCCGGCGTCTAGGGTAGAGCGTCGGCTTTGGACCACGTCGCCAACTATCCCATCCTGCGCAAGCTCGGCGAGGGCGCGACCTCCGAGGTGTTCCTGTGCCAGGACCCGTTCCGCAACCGCGAGGTGGCGGTGAAGCGCATCTTTCCCGAGGCGCTGCGCGACCCGACGCGCGGGCGCCTGTTCCGCAAGCTGTTCTTCACCGAGGCGTCGCTCGCCGGCAAGCTCGAGCATCCGCACATCGCGCAGATCTACGACGCCGGCATCGGCGAGGATTCGGGCTACATCGTCATGGAGTTCGTGCCCGGCGGCACGATGGAGCGCTACTGCGCGCCCGAGAACCTGCTGCCGCTCGAGCAGGTGGTCGACATCGTCTTCAAGTGCACGCGCGCCCTGGCGTACGCGCACATGCAGGGCGTGACGCATCGCGACATCAAGCCCGGCAACCTGCTCTACGCCGCCTCGCCGACCGACGTGCGTATCGGCGACTTCGGGCTCGCGCTCAACGTCGGCGCCGAGACCACGCAAATTACCGGCGTGGGCTCGCCTGCCTACATGTCGCCCGAGCAGATCCGCGAGGAGCTGGTCGATCACCGCACCGACCTCTACTCGCTGGGGGTGGTGATGTACCAGATGCTGACCGGCCAGCTGCCGTTTCGCGCCAACAACAAGTTCAGCATGATCTACCAGATCACGCAGTTCGATCCGCCGCCGCCTTCGGCGCTGCGCCGCGAGGTGCCCGCCTCGCTCGACCGCATCGTGCGCCGCGCCATGCACAAGGAAGCCGACAAGCGCTACCACAGCGGCGACGAGTTCGCCGAGGACCTGATCGAGGCGCTGCGCGCGGGACTCGGCGAAGCCAGCCGCGAAACCTTCGGCGACGCCGACAAGTTCGCGGCGCTGCGCTCGATGCGCTTCTTCACCGCCTTTGCCGACCCGGAGCTCTGGGAAGTGGTGAAACTCGGGCTGTGGGAGCGCGTGCACGCCGGCAGCGTGGTGCTGCGCGAGGGCGACGTTGGCGACTTTTTCTGCGTGGTGATGGAAGGCGAAATGCGCGTGAGCAAGAACAAGAAGCTGCTGAGCGTGCTCGGCGCGGGCGAATGCTTCGGTGAGATGGCCTATCTCTCGCTCACCGGCCAGCAGCGCGGCGCCACCGTCGCCGCCGGCGCCGAGTCGCGCATCCTGCGCATGCGTGTGGCCGACCTTGAGCAGGCGAGCATCTCCTGCCGCAGCAAGTTCGACCGCGCCTTCATCGGCATCCTGGTCGAGCGCCTCAACCTCGCGAACACCCGCCTCACCTCGGGATGAATTTCGAGCCGTTGGGCATCACCGCCGCCGAGCCGGTAAGCGGGGGCTGCATCCATCGCTGCTACCGCGCCCTGCGCGGCGGCAAGCCGGTGTTCCTCAAGCTGAACGAAGCACGCTTCGCCGACGCCTTCGCCGCCGAAGCCGATGGCCTCGCGGCGCTGCGTGCCGCGGGCTGCACGGCGCCCGAGCCGATTTCGCACGGCCGGGCCGATGCAGGCGCTTTCCTGCTGATGGAGTTTCTCGAGCTCAGCGGCAGCGGCGATTTCGCCGCGCTCGGGACCATGCTCGCTGCGCTGCATCGCAAAGCGGCCGATCGCTTCGGCTGGAGCCGTGACAATTTCATCGGCGCGACGCCGCAGGCGAACGGCGGGTGCGAGGGCTGGGCGCAGTTCTGGGTCGAGCGCCGCCTCGAGCCGCAGCTCGCGCTCGCGCGCAAGAATGGCTTTGCGCTCGCCGCGCCGGATGTCGAGAAATTGCTGGCAGGCCATCAACCGCAGGCGTCGCTCGTGCATGGCGACCTGTGGAGCGGCAATGCCGGCTTTGTGGCCGGCGGGGCGCCGGTGCTGTTCGATCCGGCGGTGTACTACGGCGACCGGGAAACCGACCTCGCGATGACCGAGCTCTTCGGCGGCTTTCCGCGCGCGTTCTATTCAGCCTACGAAGCGGCGTGGCCGCTGCCGGCGGGATATGCGCGGCGCAAGCACTTGTACAACCTCTACCACCTGCTCAACCACCTCAACCTGTTCGGCGGCGGCTACCTCGGGCAGGTGCGCTCGGCGCTACGCCTTCTGGCGAACGCCCTCTAGAAGTTTCTGCAGCTCGCCCGACTGGTACATCTCGCGCATGATGTCCGAGCCGCCGACGAACTCGCCGTTGATATAGAGCTGCGGCACGGTGGGCCAGTTGGCGTATTCCTTGACGCCCTGGCGGATCTCGGCGTCGGCGAGCACATTGAAGCTCGCGAACTCGTTCACGCCGCACGCGTTGAGCA
>DASWER010000489.1:0-10969 GCA_036394655.1 Burkholderiales bacterium | reverse complement strand
TCAGCGAGCCGAACGCCGCGCCCACCGCATTGCTCGCGTAGATGGTGCCGTAGATCGTGGCCACGTTCGGCCCGGCGAAGGTGCGCGTGGAAATCGAGGACACGATCGGGCCGCGCACACCCATGCACAGCCCGAATATCGGCACGAACAGCGCGAGCACCAGCGGCGAGGCATCGAAGGTCATGATCAAAAGGAGCGCCATGCCCGCGGCGGTGCCGACGAAGGTCACGGTGATGGTCTGCCGGTAGCCGAAGCGATCCGAAGTGAAGCCGCTGCCCATCACGCTCGCCGCGGACATCAGGCCGAGCGCGCCGAAGGCGCTGGCCGCCGTGATCGGCGAGAAGCCGACGTCGACGAAGAACGCGACCAGCTGCACGATCACCGTGAACATGGCTGTGGCGGTAAAGAAGAACACCTGGCACAGCCCCCAGTAGAGCCGCGTGCGCATCGCCTTGCGCAGCGTCCACACGTCCTCCCCTGAGCTCAGCCGCGCCGCGTGTGCGCGCTCCGGGTGGCCGGCATAGAAGCGCTGCCACGGCAGCACGAAGGCCACGATCGGCACCAGGACCAGGAGCGCGCCGCCGAGCACGCGGTAGGCCAGGCGCCAGTCGTAGTGGCCGACGAGATACTGGGTGAGCGGAACGAAAATGATGGTGCCGACGCCAGCGGCGGAGAACGCAATGCCGATCGCGCTCGACAGCCGCTCGCGGAACCAGCGCGCGAGCAGCGCCGAGCCCGGCACCATCCCGGTGAGGCTGACGCCGATGCCCACCATGCCGCCGACGAAGAGATAGAACTGCCACAGGTTCGACAGGCCGGCGGCGAGAAAGAAGGCGCCGCACATGCAGGCGAGGCCGGTGGTATAGACCCAGCGCGGGCCGACGCGGTCGAAGATCAGGCCGACCAGCGGCGAGGTGAAGCCGTGCATCAGGAGGTAGATCGAATAGACGCTGGTGAGCTGCGAGCGGGTCCAGCCGTATTCGCGCTCGAGCGGCAGCAGGAACACGACATAGGTGTCGCCCAGGCCGCGGCCGAACATGTTGAGCGCGAAGCAAACGCCGAGAACCGTGACTGCGGTATTGCGGATCAGATCTTTTCGGCGGGTTCGAGGCCGAACACCTGGCGCAGATAGCGCAGGTACCCCGCGTCCTTGCTGATGGTCTTGCCCGGGGAGTCGGACACCTTGGCCACCGGCTGGCCGTTGCACTCGGTCATCTTGATGACGATGTTGATCGGCTCGTAGCCCAGATCGTTGGTCAGGTTGGTGCCGATGCCGAAGGCGGTGTGCGCGCGGCCGTGGAAGCGGCGCGCGATGGCGATGGCGAGCGGGAACGACAGCTGGTCGGAGAAGATCAGCTGCTTGGTGCGCGGATCGACGCGGTTCCTGCGGTAGTGCGCGATCAGCTTCTCGCCCCAGTCGAAGGGATCGCCCGAGTCATGGCGCGCGCCGTCGAACAGCTTGCAGAAGTACATGTCGAAGTCGCGCAGGAAGGCCTCGGTGCCGTAGGTGTCGGCCACCGCGATACCGAGGTCGCCGCGGTATTCCTGCGCCCACTTGTCGAAGGCGAAGGTCTGCGAGTCGCGCAGCCGCGGCCCGAGCGCCTGGCAGGCCTGCATGTATTCGTGCGCCATGGTGCCGAGCGGCGTCACGTTGTTGCGCATCGCGAACCAGACGTTGGAGGTGCCGGCGAAGTGCTCGGGCACTTCTCGCTTGAGCGTCTGCAGCACCTCCTCGTGCCAGGCGAGCGCGAAGCGCCGGCGCGTGCCGAAATCCGAGATCCTGAAGTCGAGCTCGCGCTCGACCGTGCGCACCAGATCGATCTTGCTTTGCAGGCGCCGGCGCCCTTCGGCCAGGTCGGGGTGCGGCTGTGTGCGCCGGAAATAGACCTCCGAGACGATCGCCAGCACCGGGATCTCGTACATGATGGTGTGCAGCCACGGCCCGCGGATCGTGATGTCGAGCTCGCCCGGCTGCTCGCCGTGGCCGATGCGCACGTACTTGTCGTTGAAGTGAAACAAGCCGAGGAAGTCGACGAAGTCGGACTTCATGAAGCGCAGGCCGCGCAGGTAGCGCAGCTCCTCGTCGCGAAAGCGCACGCTCGGCAGCGCCGCGACTTCCTCGCGGATCTCGTCGAGATACGGCCGGAAGTCGACGCCCTCGGTGCGGCACTTGAACTTGTACTCGACCTGCGCACCGGGAAAATGGTGCAGCACGACCTGCATCATGGTGAACTTGTACAGGTCGGTGTCCAGCAGCGACTGGATGATCATCCGGTGGCATTGTAACCGTCGCTGTTAACCTGACGGCTATGTGTGGCCGTTACGCGCTCCATGCCAACCCTGAGGTCGTCGCGCTGCAATTCGCGCTGGACAACGCCGCCGAGTTCAAAGCGAGCTACAACGTCTGCCCGGGCCGCGAGATCCTGGTGGTGCGGCTCGATCGCGAAAAAAAGCGCGTCGCGCGCCAATACCGCTGGGGCCTTGGTAACAAGATTGCCAACGCGCGCGGCGAATCGCTCGCGCAAAGGCCGGCGTTCCGCGATGCCTTCCGCCGCTCGCGCTGCCTGGTCCCGGCGAGCGGCTTCTATGAATGGCAGACGGTGTCGGGGCGCAAGCAGCCCTGGTACTTCGCGCCGACGGATGCCGGGCTTTTCGGCCTGGCCGGCATCACGGCGCTCTGGAACGGCATCCGCAGCGTCTCGCTGATCACCACGGCGCCGAACACGCTGATGGAACCGATCCACGACCGCATGCCGGTGATCGTGGCGCCCGAGGACTATTGCGCCTGGCTCGATAACGATGCACCGGACCCAATGCGTTATGTGCGCCCATTCGCGGCCGAGCGCATGGCGGCGCGACGGGTGAGCATGCGCGTCAACCAGCCGGAAAACGACGCGCCCTCGCTCATCGAGTAGGCCGCCAGCGGGCCGCTGCAGCACGATCTCCTCTAATACTGTATATAATGCCAGTCCATGGAAGCGCTGACCGACCGGCAAGCCGAAATCCTGCGACTGGTGCGCGAGCTCACCGAAGTGTCGGGCTATCCGCCGACTCGCGCGGAAATCGCCGAGCGCATGGGGTTTCGCTCTGTGAACGCGGCCGAACAGCACCTGCGCGCGCTGGAGAAGAAGGGCGCGATCGAGATCTCGTCGGGCGCTTCGCGCGGCATCCGCGTGTGCGAGACGCGAGGCGCAAACCGGGGCGGCCGATTGCTCGAGTTGCCGGTGATCGGGCGGGTCGCCGCCGGGGCGCCGATGCTGGCCGAAGAGCATGTCCAGGGCCGCTACCAGGTGGATCCGAATCTCTTCACGCCGCGCGCAGATTACCTCTTGCGCGTGCGCGGCATGTCGATGCGCGATGCCGGCATCCTCGAGGGCGACTTGCTCGCCGTCCATAAGACCGACGAAGCACGCAGCGGCCAGATCGTGGTCGCGCGCCTCGGCGACGAGGTGACAGTGAAGCGACTGCGCCGCCGCGGCCACGCCGTGCAGCTCGAGGCGGAGAATCCCGAGTTCGCCGCCATCGAGCTCGACCTGCGGCGCGATACGCTGGCGATCGAAGGCATCGCCGTCGGTGTGATTCGCAACGGTAAGAGTTTCTGATAAGCCTTTAGAATTGGCGCAGGCTTCTGCCTTGCGCCGATGACCAATCTAGCCAACGGTATTGAAAGCGCGGAGCGCGGCGCCGCGGCCGCGATCACCGCCGATATCCGCGACCGCGCCGATCCGGCGCTGGTGCGCGCCGACCGCGTCGAGCAGCTCTACAGCCAGCTGCCGCTCGCCATGGTGTCGACCATCGTCGTCGGCGTCATCGCTTCGATGGAGCTGCACGAAGGGCGGCTGATCGAGCTGGTGCTCTTCTGGGGCGGCCTGCTCGCCCTGGTCGTGGTGTTGCACGCCCTGCTCTACATGGGTTATCGCACCGACGCGAAGCGGCATGAGAACACCGCGCAATGGCTGCGCTGGCTGGGGATCGGCGCCTTCGCCGCCGGTGCTACCTGGGGCTTCGCCGCGGCGGTGTTTTTCCCGTCGCACGCGGACGAGCGCCAGGTGTTCCTGGCATTCCTCCTGGCGGGCGTCCTTTCCGGCGGCATCCCGATGTATGCCGCGTCGTGGCCGATCTTCGCCGCCTATGCCGCGGCGATCGCGCTGCCGTTCACCTACGTGCTGGCGACCTTCGGCAACCGCCTGTTCGCCGAGATCGCGCTGCTGATTCCACTGTTCTACGGTGTGAGCGTCGCGATCGCCTTCCGCCTGAACGGCGTGTTCGTCTCGGGCTATCGCCTGCGCCACGCCTACCAGCGCCAGCTGGTCGAGCTGCAGGAAGCGCGCCGCCAGATCGAAGCGAGCGGCCGCAAGCTCGCACTGTTTGCCGAGCGCTCGCCGATCGCGGTGCTCGAGCTCGACGCGCAGGGCACGATCCACGAAATGAACCACGCCGCGGAGCTGCTGTTCGGCTACGCCGCCGCCGAGCTCATCGGCCAGTCGGCGCGGCGCCTGGTGAAGCCCAAGTACCACCCCGACTTCGAGCGCGACTGGGGCCAGCTCATGAAGACGCGCACGCCGCTCGCCGGCGTAAAGGTGCGCAACCCGCGGCGCGACGGCATCGACGTAGTGTGCGAGTGGACCGTGACGCCGCTGGTCAATGCCGACGCGCAGCTGCTGGCGGTGATCGCGCAGGGCCGCGACATCACGGCGCAGCTCGAGGCCGAGCGCATGAAGAAGGAGTTCACCTCCACGCTGTCTCATGAATTGCGCACGCCGCTCACCTCGATCATCGGCTCGCTGCAGCTGATCAACGCCGGCGTGCTGGGCGAGGTGCCGAAGGACGTCACCGAGCTCACCGAGGTGGCCGAGAGGAACGGCCAGCGCCTGCTGGATCTGATCAACGACATCCTGGACATCGAGAAGATCGAGTCGGGCAAGCTGACGCTCAACCCGGAGCCGATCCGCCTCGACGAGCTGGTGCGCGAAGCGATGCTGCTCAACAAGGGCTTCGGCGACCGCTTCAAGGTGCGCTTCCAGCCGCGCGGCGAGCTTAGCGCCGAGCAGGTCACCGGCGACCACAAACGCCTGCTGCAGGTCATGACCAACCTGCTCTCCAACGCGGCGAAGTTTTCGCCCGAGGGCGAGGTGGTCGAGATCAGCACCGAGCCGGCGGCCGGTGGCGTGCGCGTTGCAGTGCACGACCGCGGCCCGGGAATTCCGGAGGCCTTCCGCGCGCGCATGTTCGGCCGCTTCAGCCAAGCCGATTCCACCACGTCGCGCCAGAAAGGCGGCACCGGCCTCGGGCTCGCCATTTGCAAGCGCCTGGTCGAGATGATGCACGGCCATATAGGCTTCCAGGACCGCGACGGCGGCGGCACTACCTTCTGGTTCGACCTGCCGCGCCATGCCTGACCGGCCGCTACAGCGTATCTGCTACGTCGAGGACGACGAGGACATCCAGCGAATCGTGCGCATGTCGCTCGAGCGCATCGGCAAGATGACCGTCGAGCTGGTGAGCGACCCGCTGGTGGCGGTCCCGGCGATCACCGCGTTCAAGCCCGACCTGGTGATGCTCGACTGGATGATGCCGGGCATGGACGGGCCGACGCTGTTTCGCAAGATGAAACAGCTGCCCGAGGTGAGCGCGCTGCCGGTGGTGTTCATCACCGCCAAGGCGACGCAGCGCGACATGGACGAGCTGATCGCGCTCGGCGCGGCCGGCGCCATCTCGAAGCCCTTCTCGCCCAAGGATCTGCCCGAGCAGCTCAGGGCGATCTGGGCCAAGCTTCCCTAGCTAGCGCAGCTTCAGCGTCCGGTCGTCCGGGACCTGCTCGAAGCGGCGCACCAGGAAGCCGATCACCTCGTCGGCGTTGCGAAAGCGCGCGTCGCGATCCTTCTCCACCAGCTTGTCGAGCAGGCGCTGGTAGCGATCGAGCGCCACCGGTAGAGCGGGCGCCGGCGTATTGAGGTGCTGCATGGCGACGTCCATCGCGGTGTCGCCGTCGAACAGGTGCCGGCCGGTGAGCATCTGGTAGAGCAGCACGCCGGCGCTGTAGATATCGGTGCGCAGGTCGAGCGCCCGTCCCTGCACCTGCTCCGGGCTCATGTAGCGCGGCGTGCCGAGCACCTCGCCCTGGTGCGTGCGATCGATGGCGTCGATCTGCTTGGCGATGCCGAAGTCGAGCAGCGCGAGCGTGCCGTCCTCGCGGAACATCAGGTTCTGCGGCTTGAGATCGCGGTGCAGGATGCCTTTCTCGTGGATCTCGCCGAGCGCGAACATCAGCTCGCGGAAGATGCGCAGCGCCTCGACCGGGTCGATCGGCTTGCCGGCCAGGCGCTTGTTTAGATCGCCGCCCTCGAAAAATTCCATCACCAGGTAGGCGTGCTCTTCGGACTTGCCATGGCGGTAGACGCGCGCCACATGGCGGCTGTGGATGCTCTCGACCAGCGTGTATTCCTCCATGAAGCGCGCGAGCGCGGTCTTGTTCGAGAGCACTTCGCGCCGCAGGATCTTCACCACCAGCGGCTCGTCGTCGCCGTCGCGCGAGGCGAGATAGACGCGCGCCATGCCGCCCTCGCCGATCAGGCGCAGCACCTTGATGCCGGGGATCTGGATCTTGGCGCCGAGCGAATTGCCTTCCATGCGCGCGGCCAGCTCGGGCGAAGCCGTCTTCTCGAGCACATCCGCGGTCAGCTCGTGCACCGAGGCCAGCAGCCTTTCGCGCGTCAGCTCCTGCTTGCGCTGGTAGTCGTCGGCGCCCGCCTTCATCGCACGCACGGCAATGCTCTCGTTGCCGGCGCCGGTGAGGAACAGCACCTTCGGACAATCGGGGCGTTGCTTGAGCCGCGCCAGCCAGTCGAGCCCGTCGCCCCTGCCGAGCATGTAGTCGAGGATCAGCGCCTGGTAGGAGCCGAGCGGGAAGTCCTTGCCCGGGAAATCGTGATCCAGGGGGTCGTATTCGTCCACCACCGCGCTCGGCCAGCGCTGCTTGATGTAGTGGCCGAGCAGGCTGCGCAGGTCGGGATCGTCGTCGATGATCAGGATGCGCATGGTCTAGAGGGTCACCGAGTACACGTCGACGGCCTCGCTGCGCCCGCGCAGCGCGAGCTGGCCGCGCGGCTGGGCGCCGGCGGTCTCCTTGCCCGCGGCGCGCAGCGCGGCGCCCGAGGCGAGCAGCTCGCCCGGCTGCGCCAGCGCCACCAGGCGCGCGGCCACGTTCACGGCGTCGCCGATGATGGTGTAGCTCATGAAGTGCGGCGAGCCGACATTGCCGATGATGGCATCGCCGGAGGCGAGGCCGAAGCCGACGCCGGTCGACATGCCGCCGCGCGCGCTCCAGCGCTCGAGTACCGGCTTCACGTTGCGCGCCATGTCGTGCGCGGTCTGCCAGGCGAGCGCTGCGGCGTCGGGCTGCGGAAACGGCACGTTGAAGCCGACCAGCAGGTTGTCGCCCGCCATGCTGAAAATGGTGCCGTCGTGGCTGTAGGCCGCTTCGGTGATGACCGCGAAGTAGTCGTTCAGCAGGCCCACCACTTCGTCCACCTGGGTTCGTTCAGTAAGGCGAGTGAAGCCGCGCAGATCGGCGAACAGCGCCACCACGCTGACGCGCTGCGCGGCGCGCTGGAACGGCGTGCCCTCGTCGGCGAGATCGGCCATGATGCGCTCGGCGAGCCGCGGCGAGATGTAGCGCCCGAACGCCTTGCGCAGCGCCTCCTTGCGGCTGACTTCCGAGGCCAGGCGGCGCGTCTCGAGCTCGCGGCGCGTCTCGTGCAGGCGGCGCAGCGTCTGCACCCGCGCGATCAGCTCCTCGCGTTGCACCGGCTTCGACAGGAAGTCGTCGGCGCCGGCGCGGATGCCGCGCACGCGGCTCTGCGAGTCCTCGAGGGCGGTGACCAGCACGATCGGAATCATCGCGGTTGCCGGCTCCTGCTTCAAGCGCTCGCACACCGTGAAGCCGTCCATGCCGGGCAGCAGCACATCGAGCAGGATCAGGTCCGGCGGCGAGGTCATCGCGTGCACCAGCGCCGCGTCGCCGTCGAGCACGGTGTCGGCGCGCATGCCTTCGGCGCTGATCATGCGGGTCAGCAGGCTGAGCATGTCCGGATCGTCGTCGACTACCAGCACCCTGAACGCGCGGGCGCTCATTCGTAGACGATCTTCACCTTCGCCAGGTAGTCGGCGTACTCGGCGATGCGCGCCTCGAGCCCAGCGCGGTCGCCCCTGCGCGCGCCGTCCTCGACGTACTTGCCGAGCGTCGAGACGTGGTTGAAGCCGTAGGAATTGCCGACGCCTTTCATGCGGTGGCCGAGCTGGCGCAGCTGCTCGAAGTCCGCCGAGGCGAGCGCCACGCGCAGCGTCTCGAGCTCTTTGTGCCGGTTCTTCAGGAAGACGGGAATCAGGTCCTCGAGATCGCGCGCTACCGTGACGTTGTAGATCGCATCGTTCATGCGCGCGATTATAGGCGCCGCCAGAGCGGCGCACCCGGCCGCGGCGGGGTCAGGCTTTGTCAGCGAGCGCGTCGCGCGCGCGCGGCAGATGCGGATGCAGCGAGAGCGCAGCGGCGAACGCGTAGCGCGCCTCGCCCGGGGCGCCGGCCCCGAGCAGGATCTCGCCGAAGTGCAGCATCGCCGCGAAATGCCGCGGCTCGAGCTCGAGCGTGCGCCGGATGTCGTGCAGGCACTCCGCGTCGCGGCCCAGCAGGTAGTACAACGTGGCGCGCTTGTGCCAGGCCTCGGCATAGAGCGGCGCGCTGCGCAACAGCAGCGCCAGGCGCGTCTCGGCGATGTCGTAGCGCCGCGCGGCGATATCGCGGGTCGCGGCGTCGAGCGCCGCGGCGGCGGCGCGATGCGGGTGGTGCATCCATACGCCCCAGATGCGATCTTCGGTCTCGGTCGCGTCGGCGCTGGCGCAGGCCGAGAGAACGCGGAACAGCTCGGCGAGCGCGGGTAAATCAAGCACCGGGCGCCGCTCGCGGCGCGCCGCGATCAGACCGAGAATTTCACCTTCGGTGCCGGTCACGGCGAAAATACTAATGGAAATCGCGCGACGCTGTTTCGAGCGGCCCGAGCAGCGCGCTGTAGTCCACCAGGCGGCGCGCCACGAGGTGCACCACTGCGCCGTCGCGCTCGATCGAGCCCTGCACGCCCAGGAGGCGCGCGCCGAGCAGCTCGCGGCGCTGGCTTTCGACCAGCCGGCTCCAGACCACGATGTTCATCGTGCCGCTCTCGTCCTCCAGCGTGACGAACACCACGCCGCTCGCCGTATCCGGGCGCTGCCGGCAGGTGACGAGACCCGCTACGCGCGTCGCGCTGCCATGGGGCAGCTGGTGCATCTGGTCCGAAGCGATCAGCCCGAGCTCGCGCAACTGCGGGCGCAAAAGCGCCAGAGGATGGCGGCCGAGCGTGAGCCCGAGGCTCGCGTAATCGGCCACGATGTCCTGGCCTTCGCTCGGCGGCGCGAGCACCGGTGCGATTTCCACCCGAGGCGCATCCAACGGGGGCCGACGCGATGCGCCCGCCGCCTCCCAGTGCGCGAGGCGCCGGTGGCCGCTGAGCGATTGCAGGGCGCCGGCGGCGGCCAGCGCGCGCAGGTCCTTGCGGTTCATTCCCAAATCAAAAACCGAGGCATAGGGCTTCCCAGCAGCAAGCTTTTTGCCCGCAGCCTCGGCGAGCCCGCCCACCATGCGCAGCCCTAGGCGCAGCGCGCCACCCTCGAGGGTGCAATCCCAGTCGCTCAGGTTCACGTCCGGCGGCCGCACTTCCACGCCATGGCGGCGCGCGTCCTGGACGAGCTGCGCCGGCGCGTAGAAGCCCATCGGCTGGCTGTTGAGCAGCGCGGCGCAGAAGGCTGCCGGGTGGTGGCACTTGAGCCAGGAAGAAACGTAGACCAGGAGGGCGAAGCTCGCGGCATGCGATTCCGGGAAGCCGTATTCGCCGAAGCCGAGGATCTGGCGGTACAGGCCATCGGCGAATTCGGCGCTATAGCCGTGGCGCATCATCCCTTCCTTCAGCTTGCCCTCGAAATGTTCGAGGCCGCCGCGCTTCTTCCACGCCGCCATCGAGCGGCGCAGGCGATCGGCCTCGCCGGGCGTGAAGCCGGCGGCGACCATCGCCAGCTGCATCACCTGCTCCTGGAAGATCGGCACGCCGAGGGTGCGGCCGAGCACCTCCTCCACCGCGGCGCTAGGATAGGTTGCGGGTTCCTCCTTACGCCGGCGGCGCAGATACGGATGCACCATGCCGCCCTGGATCGGTCCGGGGCGCACGATGGCGACCTCGATCACCAGATCGTAGTAATCCCTGGGCTTGAGCCGCGGCAGCATGCTCATCTGCGCGCGCGACTCGATCTGGAACACGCCGATGGTGTCGGCTTTCTGGATCATCGCGTACACCTCGGGATCTTCCGGCGGCACTTCGTGCATCTGCCGCCCGACGAACGCCAGCGCGCGGCGGATGGCCGAAAGCATGCCGAGGCCGAGCACGTCGACCTTGAGCAGCCCGAGCGCCTCGAGATCATCCTTCTCCCACTGGATCACCGTGCGCTCGGGCATCGCCGCGTTCTCGATCGGCACCAGCTCGGCGAGCGGGCCGCGCGAGATCACGAAGCCGCCGGGGTGCTGCGACAGGTGGCGCGGGAAGCCGCGCAGCTGCTGAGCAAAATCCATCCAGGCGCTGGTCGAAGGGATCGGCTGGTCCCAGAAGGCGAAGCCCTTCGCCATGCGGTCGACCTCGTCCGCCGGCACGCCGAGCGCCTTGCCGACGTCGCGCACCGCGCTCTTGGGACGATAGCAAATGACGGTCGCCGCAAGCGCCGCGCGCTCGCGCCCATATTTGCGATAGACGTACTGGATCACCTCCTCGCGGCGCTGGTGCTCGAAATCGACATCGATGTCGGGCGGCTCGTTTCTCTCGCGCGAGACGAAGCGCTCGAACAGCATGCTCATGCGCGCCGGATCCACTTCGGTGATGCCGAGCGCATAGCA
>DASWER010000488.1:0-2755 GCA_036394655.1 Burkholderiales bacterium | reverse complement strand
TGCCCACGACGCCGAGCGGCACGCGCATGCGCGCGACCTCGATGCCGCTGGGCCGTTTGATCCGTTCGGTGATCGAGCCCACTGGATCCGGCAGCTTCGCGACCTCCTCGACACCGGCGGCCATCTGCTCGATCAGTTCCGGCGTGAGCCTCAGCCGGTCGATGAACGCGCAATCGCAGCCGTCGGCCTTGGCCTGCGCGACATCGCCGCGATTGGCCTCGAGGATCGCCTTGGCGCCGGCGCGGATTTGCGCCGCCATGGCGGCGAGCGCCTGGTTCTTGGTCCCGCTCTTGGCGCGCGCCAGCTCGCGCGCCGCGGTGCGCGCCGCCGCGCCGAGCTCGCGTACTGCCGCAGCTACGTCAACCTTTTGATCCACCGGCCAATTTTAGCCCAAGGCGCAGGAACGCCTGCCATGCGTCGCCAACCCCAACGCCCTTGATCGCGCGATCGATCGCCGCGGCTTGCGAGATGGCCTCGTCGATTCGCTTGGGCTCGAAGCGCCGCGCCGCGCTCTCGACCGCGCGGCGTAGCGAGCGGTTGAAGATGCGCTCGGCATTGCCCTCCTGCAGGGCGAAGAGGGCGCTCGAGATGACGAACAGCACGAAGGTCGGCTGCTCGCCCTCGGCGCGCAAGCCTTCGATGACGCGCACGTAGCGCGCGAGATCGCCGGAGACCAGCGCGTCCGCGGCATCGTACGGGTCGTAGCGCGCGACGCTGGCGACCGCTTCCTGCACCGTTTCGAGCGTCAGCTCGCCTTCCGGCGCGAGCAGCGCGAGCTTCTGCAGTTCCTGGTGCGCCGCGAGCAGGTTGCCTTCGACGCGCTCGACGATGAACTCGATCACCTCGCGCGAGGCGCGCTGTTTCTGGCGCGCGAGGCGCTCGGCGATCCATGCCGGCAGGCGCGCGCGGTCAAGCGGCCAGACATCGACCACCGCACCGAGGCGCGAGAGCGCGTTGAACCACGCCGAGCCCTGTCCCGTGCGATCGAGCCGCGGCAGCGACACGAGCAGCACCTGGTCGCTTGCCGGGCGCTCGCAATAGGCGGCGATTGCGGTGCTGCCCTGCGGCCCGGGCTTGCCGGTGGCCAGGCGCAGCTCGACGATTTTCTTGGTGGCAAACAGCGACAAACTCCCCGTGGCATGCGTGAACTCGCTCCAGTCGAAGCTGCGTCCGGGCTCGAGCACCTCGCGCTCGCTGTAGCCGGCGCGGCGTGCCGCGGCGCGCACCGCGTCCGCCGCTTCCATCGCGACCAGCGGCTCGTCGCCGTGGATCACGTACGCGGGCAGCAGCGATTTCTTGAGCTGGGCGTCGAGCTCGCCCGAGCGCAGCTGCATCCGCATCTCCTCCTATTGCACCTTGGGTTTCGGCGGCTCGGCGGAAGAGAGCCGGCGCAGCACCTGCTGCACCATGTCGCTCTGCATGTCGCGGAACAGCAGCTGCTCTTCGGCTTCCTTCGCCAGGATCTCGGCGTCGTTGTAGGTGACGTCGCGCGTGAGCTGCACCAGGCTGGGCGGCACGTATTCGCCGCCTTTGCCGTCGTGCACGCGGTAGTTCACGCGGTAGCGCAGGCGGAACTCGCGCACGCGGCCGGTGCCGGTCAGCGAAAGAATGATCTTCTCGCGCGACTCGCCCGAGAGCTCCAGGATCGCGTCGGCGGCTTTCGGATCATCGATCACCTTGGCGTTGGTGCCCGCCTCGATGTTGCGCTTGAGATCGAGCGCGATGCCGCTCTTCGCGTTCGGGATGTAGAGCGTGTGGAACGGCACCTGCGCGCTGCCGCGCAGCTGGAAGCCGCATGCGGTCAGCATCACCAGAACGGCGGTCACGGCCCAATGTTTAGACGACAAGGTTCACCAGCCGGCCAGGCACGACGACCACCTTCTTCACGTTCTGCCCGGCGACGAAGCGCTGCACGTTCGGATTGGCGCGCGCCAGCTCTTCGATCTCCGTGCGCCCGGCGGCCTTCGGCACGCGGATCGAGCCGCGCAGCTTGCCGTTGACCTGGACGACGAGCTCGACCTCGTCCTGCTCGAGTGCCGCCGGATCGGGCTCGGGCCACGGTGCGCGCATCACGTCCTCGCCGAAGCCAAGTTCACGCCAGAGGTGATGCGCGATGTGCGGGGCGATCGGCGAAAGTAGTCGCAGCAGGATGGACAAGCCTTCCTCGGTCGTCGCATTCCAGTCGGGAAGCTCTTCCAGCGCGTTGAGAATCTTCATGCAGGCCGACGCCACCGTGTTGAACTGATGCTTCTGGATGTCGTAGTTCGCCTGCCTCAGCTCCAAATGAATCCGGTATCGCGCTTTCTGGTCGACATCCTTGCTCTTCGTCGCTTTGGAAAACCTGGAAGCGAAGGTCCAGACCGCCTTCAAGAACCTGGAAGAGCCGGCGACGTTCTTGTCGCTCCACTCGAGGGTGTTGGTGGGCGGCGAGGCGAAGATGGTGTAGAAGCGCGCGGTGTCTGCGCCGTACTGCTCGATCAGGGCCTGAGGGTCCACGCCGTTGTTCTTCGACTTCGACATCGTGCCGATGCCATCGTAGATCACCGCTCTGCTGTCTTTCGTTTTTGCAGAGACGATCTTCCCCTTCGCGTCGCGCACCACCTCGACGTCCGCTGGGTTGACCCACTCGCGCCGCCCGCCGGCATCGGTGTAGAACGACTCGGCGAGCACCATGCCCTGCGTCAGCAGGTTGGTGAACGGCTCCGACACCTTGGGCATCAGGCCCTCGTCGCGCATCAGCCGCTGGAAGAAGCGC
>DASWER010000487.1:0-6036 GCA_036394655.1 Burkholderiales bacterium | reverse complement strand
ACGCATGCTCGCCGTGATGAGCTCGCAACGAGCACCGGGCTTGCCGGATGTACCGACGATGGTCGAATCGGGTTTTCCCAACATGATCGTCGAAGCCTGGACCGGCGTGATGGTGCCCGCCAAGACGCCGCCGGCGCTGATTAGCAAGTTCAATGGCGAGATCAACAAGGTGCTGGCGCTTCAGGACGTGAAGGTGGCGGCCGCCAGGATCGACGTAACGCTCGCCGGTGGCACACCCGAGACCCTGGATGCGCTGGTCAAGAAGGAAATCAAGCAGTGGACCCAAGTGGTGCAGCGGGCGAACATCAAGCCGGAGTGACCCGTCGTCAAGATCGATTGATCCGGCGTTAAGATGCGGCGTCCCGTCCATCGCCGAGGAGCGAAGGAAATGGCGAACCCATCCCAGTACCTGCCGGCCGGCGTCATCCCTGCTGTTCTCCTGCCGTTTCACGACGACCTGTCGATCGACGAGGCTTCCTACCGCGCGCACCTGCGCGACGTCGCGGCGGTGGAGGGCGTCTCCGCTATCACGGTCAACGCGCACGCATCAGAGGTTGCGTCATGCACCTTCGATGAGCAGCGGCGCGTGCTGGAGATCACCAAAGACGAGCTCGGCGCGCTGCCCATCGTCAACGGCGTCTACGCCGATGGCAGCCTCGAGGCGGCGCGCATCGCAAGCATGGCCACTGCCGGCGGCGCCTCGGCGCTGCTGGTTTTCCCGCCGGCGATCTTCAGCTTCGGCCAGCGGCCCGAGATGGCACTCGCGCATTTCAAGCGCATCGCCGATGCCACCGATCTGCCGCTGATCCTGTTCCAGTATCCGCTCGCCGGCGGGCAGGGCTATCCGACCGCCACGCTGCTCAAGATCCTCGACGAGGTGCCGAGCGTGCGCGCCATCAAGGACTGGTGCGCCAACCCGCAGCTCCACGAGCGCCACGTGCGCCTGCTGCAATCGCGCGCGCGGCCGGTGAACGTGCTCTCCACGCATAGCGCGTGGCTGCTGAGCTCGCTGGTCCTCGGCTGCAACGGCCTGCTTTCGGGCAGCGGCTCGGTGATCGCCGATCTGCAGGCGAAGCTGTTTCGCGCCGTGAAGGCCGGTGATCTTGCCGAAGCCAGGAAAATCCAGGATCGCATCACGCCGACCGTCGAGGTCTTCTACAGCGAGCCGTGGGTCGACATGCATAACCGCATGAAGGAAGCGCTGGTGCTCCTGGGCAAGCTGCCGCGCGCCGTGGTGCGCCCGCCGCTCGCCAAGCTGCCGGCGCAGGAAATCGAACGCATCCGCGCCGCGCTCGCCGCGGCGCGGCTGCTCGACGCGAAAACATCACAGAGGAGGGTTGCATGAGGAAGCTGCTGGTTGCGCTTGCCGCGCTGGTGCTGGCGCCGGGCGCCTTTGCGCAGAACGTGAAGATCGGCATCGTGGCGTTCATCTCGGGGCCGGGGGCCGCGCCCTTCGGCGTGCCGGCGAAGAACGCGGCCGACTTCGTCGTCGACGAGCTGAACGCCGGAAAAGTGCCCGCGCCCTACGGCAAGAAAGGCTTCGGCGGCGCGACCCTCGAGACCGTGATCGTCGACGAAGCGGGCACCACCACGACGCAGGTCACGGAGTTCCGCAACCTGGTGCAGAAGCACAACGTCGATCTGGTCATCGGCTACATCTCGAGCGGCAACTGCCTCGCCATCGCGCCGGTCGCCGAGGAGCTGAAGAAGTTCACCAACTTCTTCGACTGCGGCACGCCGCGCATCTTCGAGGACGCGTCCTACAAGTACGTGTTCCGCACCTCGTCGACCGCGACCAAGGACAGCGTCGGCGCCGCGCTCTACGTCACGGACGTGAAACAGAACATCAAGTCGATTGCCGGCCTCAACCAGAACTATGCCTGGGGCCAGGACTCCTGGGGCGATTTCGAGCTGGCGATGAAGGTGCTGATGCCCAATATCGAGGTGAAGACCTCGCAGATGCCGAAGCTCTTCGCCGGGCAGTACAACGCCGAGATCTCGGCGCTGCTCAGCGCCGGCGCGGACGTGATCCACTCGAGCTTCTGGGACGGCGACCTCGAGGCGCTGATCCTGCAGGGCGGGCCGCGCGGGCTGATGCAGAAGAGCATGACCATCCTCACCGCCGGCGAGACCGTGATGCACAAGCTCGGCGACCAGATCCCCGACGGCACGGTGCTCGGCGCGCGCGGTCCGTTCGGGCCTTACGCACCGAATAACCGGTACAACCAGTGGTTCGCCCAGGGATTCGAAAAACGCTTTAGCGCGCCGCCCAACTACGCCTCCTACCAGATGGCGCAGGCGATCCTCGGCGTGAAACTCGCCTGGGAGAAGGCGCAGGACGCGGCGAACGGCAAGCGCCCGACCAACGAGCAGCTCGGCGCGGCGCTCGAGAACATGACCTACGAAGGCCCGGGCGGCACGGTGCGCATGGCGCTCGGCAAGGGCCACCAGGCGATCATGGAGACCGCGTACGGCACGACCAAGCTGGTGAACGGCAAGCTCACGCTGGTCAACGTCAAGCGCTATCCGGCGGAGAAGGTCAACCCGCCGGAGGGCATCAAGTCGGCCGACTGGATCAAGAGCGGCTTCAAGCCCAAGTAAACTGAGCTGAACCAGCTTCTAGCAGTCGCAGCAGACAGCGTCATCTACTCAGCGTGGCTGTTCATCGCCGCGCTGGGGCTGACGCTGATCTACGGGGTGATGAAGATCGTCAACGTCACCCACGGCAGCTTCTACGCCATCGGCGCGTACGCCGCGGCCTCGCTCACCGCCGCATGGCTCGCGCGCGGTTATCCGCCGATGCTGTCCTACGTCGTGCTGGTCGTCGCGGCGATCGTGGTGGCCGCTCCCTTTGCGCTGTTCATCGAGCGCGCCATCCTGCGCTACCTCTATGCGCGCGACGAGGTCGTGATCCTGCTCGCGACCTACGCGCTGTTCCTCATCCTCGAGGACGTCGTCAAGCTGATCTGGGGCGTGAACCCCTATTACATCGCCCAGCCCTACGCGCTGCTCGGCAGCTTCCAGGTCGCGGGCATGGCGTATCCGACCTACAACCTGGTGCTCGTCGCAGCGGCGATCTTCTTCGGCGGCGGGCTGGCGTGGCTGCTGCATGGCACCCGCGCGGGCAAGCTGCTGGTCGCCGTGATCCACGATCCTGAGGTGAGCCGGGCGATGGGCGTCAACGTCGGCCGCTACTACCTGGCGACCTTCGTGCTGGGCTCGCTGCTCGCCGCGCTCGCCGGCGCATTTACCGCGCCCACGGTGTCCGTGGTGCCGGGCCTGGGCGTGGAGGTGATCGTGCTGTCGTTCGCGGTCGTGGTGATCGGCGGCCTCGGCAGCCTGCCGGGAGCGGCGCTCGGCGCGGTGATTGTCGGCGTGGTGCGCTCGCTCTCGGTGCACTACCTGCCGCAGGTGGAGCTGTTCGTCATCTACTTCGTCATGGCGGCGGTGCTCGCGCTGCGGCCGCGCGGGCTCTTCAGCCTGGCCGAGCCGAGGAAGATATGAAGCGCGACCGCACCGTCGCGCTGGTCCTGGGCAGTTTCGTTCTCCTGGCGATCGCCGGTCCGTGGCTGCCGCAGTGGGCGATGTTCATCATGACGGTGGCGTTCGCGCGCGGCCTCGTCGCATTGGGACTGCTGCTCCTGCTGCGCACCGGGCTGGTGTCCTTCGGCCAGGCGCTGTTCTACTGTCTCGGGGCGTATTCCGCCGGCGCGCTCGGCCGTTTCTTCGGCATCTCGGACATCTTCGTCGAGATGCTGGTGGGCGGCGCGGTCGCCGCGGCCATTGCCTTGGTGCTCGGCTTCCTGCTGGCGCGCTACCGCGGCATTTTCTTCGGCCTGCTGAGCCTCGCGCTGTCGATGATCCTGTACGGCTTGCTGGTGAAGACCGAGGCGCTCGGCTCCACCGACGGCTTCAACATCCTGCCATCGACGCTCTTCGGCGCACGCCCGGGTCCCGATTGGGTGCGCTACACGGTGCTGCTGTCCGCCGCCGGCGTCGCCTCGGTCGCGGCGCTGCTCGTGCACCGCTACCTGCAGACACCGCTCGGGCGCCTCGCGCCGGCGATCAAGGACAACGAGATCCGCGTCGAGTACATGGGCGCCTCGGCGCGCCACGCGGTGCACGTCAAGTACGTCATCGCCGCCGCGCTCGCCGGTATCGGCGGCGCGCTCGCCGCGACCACCGTGGGGCACATCGATCCCGAGATGGCCTACTGGACCACCTCGGGCGAGTTCATCTTCATCGCGATTCTCGCGGGCACCGGCAACGTCATCGCGCCGTTCGTCGGCGCGCTGATCTACGGCGCGATCCACACCATGGCCTACGACGTCTCGCCCAACACCTGGCAGATGAGCCTCGGCGCGGCGTTGCTGGCGTTGATCGTCTTCCTGCCCGAGGGCTTGTGGTCGATCGCCGGAAGACTCAGGGCGCAATGGCGATAGTTCTCCAGGCAAGGGGTCTGTGCAAGACGTTCGGCGCCGTGACCGCCGCGGCCGAGGTCAGCGCGGCGATCGAGAAAGACTCGGTGGTCGGGCTGATCGGCACCAACGGCGCCGGCAAGACGACCTTCATCAACATGATCACGGGCTACCTCAAGCCCGACCGCGGCACCATCGCTTACGAAGGACGCGACATCACGCGCCTGCCGCCGCGCGCGATCACGCGGCTGGGCATCTGCCGCTCGTTCCAGATCCCGCAGCTCTACGGCTCGCTCAGCGTGTTCGACAACATGATGATCGGCATCGGCATAGTGCTCAGAAACGCCGGGCTCGCGGGCTACTTCGCGCGGGGTGCGGCGCCGGTGCCCGGATTCGGGCGCGCTGCGCACGAGGTCGCCGAGCACCTGCTCGGGCGCTTCGGCCTCGCCGAGTACCGCGACCGCAATGCCCAGGTGCTGCCCGGCGGCGCGCGCAAGCTCCTCGACATCGCGCTCACCATGGTGGCGAAACCGCGCGTGCTGCTGCTCGACGAGCCGACCAGCGGCGTCTCGGCGGAGGAGAAGTTCGGCATCATGCAGATGGTGCTCGACGCGGTGCGCGCCGAGGGCGCGACGGTGCTGTTCGTCGAGCACGACATGGAGGTGGTGAGCCGCTTCGCGCAGCGCGTGCTCGCGTTTTACGACGGCCGCATCATCGCCGACGCCGAGCCGCAGGCGGCGCTCGCCGATCCGGAAGTGAAGCGCTACGTCGTCGGCAACCGTGCTTAAGGTCGAAAACTTGAGCGTGTCCATCGCCGCGATGCGCATCCTGCGCGATGTGTCGCTCGAGGTGCCGAGCGGTTCGATGATCGGCCTCATCGGCCGCAACGGCGCCGGCAAGACCACGCTGATGAAGGCGCTGATGGGCTTGCTCAAGGCGAGCGGCGGCGCGGTGCGCTTCGAGAGCCGCGAGCTGCTGAGCGTGCCGACGCACGCCCGCGCGCGCCTGGGCATCGGCTACATGCCGGAGGACCGGCGCCTGATCCCCGACCTCACCGTGGAGGAGAACATCCTGGTGCCGGCCTGGGCCACGAGCGAGCCCGCGGCGAACGAGCGGCTGGAAAAGGTCTACCGCCTCATCCCCGAGGTGCGCGAGTTCGCGCCGCGCAAGGGGCTGCAGCTCTCCGGCGGGCAGCAGAAGCTTGCGGCGCTGGCGCGCGCGCTGATGTGCGGCACGCGGCTCCTGCTGCTCGACGAGCCGTTCGAAGGCGTCGCGCCGGCGCTCGCGCAGCGGCTGGCCGAAGTGGTCGCCGGGCTCAAGCGCCAAGGCCTGTCGGTCTTACTGACGGAGTCGGACCTGCAGCACTCGGAGCGTCTGGTCGATCGCGTGATCGTCATCGACCGCGGTGCGATAGTGCAATGAGACTGCAAACCGACGTACTCATCATCGGCTCCGGCGCCGCCGGCATGTACGCCGCGCTCGAGGCGGCGCGTCACGGCGCCCGTGTGATGCTCGTCGACCGCAGCCTCATCGGCCGCGGCGGCGCGACCGTGATGGCGCAGATGACCGTCGCGGTGGCGCTCGGCGAGGAGCAGCCCGATCACTGGGAGCACCACCT
>DASWER010000486.1:0-5426 GCA_036394655.1 Burkholderiales bacterium | reverse complement strand
AGCGGGATGATCAGGCGGATCGTCTTGGTCGGATCCTCCTGCGCGTGCGCCAGCCCGAAGGCAAGCGCAAAAATGGGGACAGACCCCATTTTTCTCATTTGCGAAAGCGAGATCCTGATTCCCATCGCGTGGTTTCCTTGGGGTTTGGTGACTGCTAAATGAGAAAAATGGGGTCTGTCCCCATTTTCAACCGAGTGTCGGCATGTGGAAGCCCGGCGCCGGCGTGTCCTGGTGCGGCCAGCGCGAAGTCACGACCTTCGTGCGCGTATAGAACTTCACCGCCTCGGTGCCGTGCACGTGCAGGTCGCCGAAGAGCGAGTTCTTCCATCCGCCGAAGGAGAAATAGGCCACCGGTACGGGGATGGGCACATTGATTCCCACCATGCCGACCTGGATCTCGGCGGCGAAGCGCCGCGCGGCGCCGCCCGACTCGGTGAAGATCGCGGTGCCGTTGGCATAGGGGTTTTTGTTCACCAGCGCGATGGCCTCGTCGATGCTGCCGGCACGAAGCACCACCAAAACGGGTCCGAAAATCTCGTTCTTGTAGATCTCCATCCGCGGCGTGACCTGGTCGAAGAGCGTCGTGCCGAGGAAAAAGCCTTCCTTCCGGTCCGTCGTCGTGCCGTCGAGCACCACCTTCGCGCCCTCCGACTTCCCCTGCCGGATGAAGCCCGCGACCTTATCGCGGTGCTCCGCGGTGACCAGCGGGCCCATGTCGACGCCCTCCTGGTCACCCGCGCCGACTTTTATTTTCTTCGCTTTCTCGGCCAGCAATTTCACCAGCGGGTCGCCAGCCGCGCCGACGGCGACCACCGCGGAGATCGCCATGCAGCGCTCGCCAGCGGAGCCATAAGCAGCGCCGATCAGCGCGTCGGCGGCGAATTCGAGATCGGCGTCGGGCAGCACCACCGCGTGGTTCTTCGCGCCGCCGAGGGCCTGCACACGCTTACCGCCCTTGGCGCAGGTCTCGTAGATGTATTTCGCGATCGGCGTCGAGCCGACGAAAGAAACGGCGTGGATGCCCGGATGGCTGAGGATCGCATCGACCGCGACCTTGTCGCCGTGGATCACGTTGAGCACGCCGTCGGGCAAGCCCGCTTCCTTGAACAGCTCTGCCATCCGCACGGACGCAGAGGGGACCTTCTCCGAGGGCTTGAGGATGAAGCTGTTGCCGCAGGCGATGGCCATCGGGAACATCCACAGCGGCACCATCACCGGGAAATTGAACGGCGTGATGCCGGCGCAGACGCCGACCGGCTGGCGCAGCGTGTGGGTGTCGACCTGGGTGCCGACGTTCTCGGCGTATTCGCCCTTGAGCAGATGCGGGATGCCGCAGGCGAACTCGACCACCTCGATGCCGCGCTGCACCGAGCCCATCGCATCGGGCAGCGTCTTGCCGTGCTCCTCGGTGACGAGGCGCGCGAGCTCTTTCTGGTTCGCCTGCAGGAGCTGCAGGAATTTCTGCATCACGCGCGCACGGCGCAGTGGCGGCGTGTCGCGCCACTCGGGAAATGCGGCGGCTGCCGCTTTCACCGTGGAATCGACGATCGCGGCGTCGGCGAACGGCACGCGTTTCGTCACCTGGCCGGTGGCGGGATTGAACACCTCGCCATGGCGGCCGGAGGGCGCGACCGGCTTGCCATGGATCCAGAGCGGAACGGTCTCGAGTTTCAGCTCGGCGGGTTTATTCATTGACGGCCTCGTGCAGGGGCGTCAATCATACCCGCGCCATGGCAGCGCTTGTCCCCGCGAGACTCGATTTCCACGACGAGACGCCCTACTCGGCGGCATTCGGCGACGTCTATCACAGCACCGGCGGCGGGCCCGCGCAGGCGCGCCACGTGTTTCTCGCTGGCAATGCGTTGCCCGAGCGCTGGGCGCAGCGCGAGCGCTTCGTCATCCTCGAGACGGGATTTGGCTTCGGCCTGAATTTCCTCGCGACCTGGCAGGCGTGGAAGCGCGATCCATCGCGTTGTCGCCGGCTGCACTACGTATCGATCGAGAAGCATCCGTTCACGGCTGCCGACCTGCGCACGCTGCATCAGCGCTATCCGGAGCTCGCTCCCGAAGCATCGGAGCTTCATGCCCACTGGCCGCTGCTCGTCAGTGGCGCGCATCGCCTCGAATTCGGCAATGTGGTCCTGAGCCTCTTTTTCGGCGATGTGGCGATGCTGCGCGACTTGCGTCTCGCGGCCGACGCGGTCTACCTCGACGGCTTCGCGCCGGCGAAGAACCCCGAGATGTGGACGCATCAGACGATGCGCGCGGTGTCGCGGCTCACGGCCCGGGATGCGACGGTGGCGACATGGAGCGTGGCCGGCAGCGTGCGCGAGGCGCTGGAGGCCACCGGCTTCGCGGTAGAGAAGCGCGCCGGCTTCGGCGGCAAGAGGGAAATGCTCGCCGGCCGCAGCGTGAAATCGGTGCCTGACCCGGCCTTGCCGAAGGAGAGGAAAGCGACCGTCATAGGCGCCGGCCTCGCCGGCGCGGCAGTGTGCGAGCGGCTGTGCGCGCGCGGCTGGGAAGTGGAGCTGCACGAGCGCCGCGCCGAGCCGGCGCAGGAAGCTTCCGGCAATCACGCCGGCACCTTCCATCCGATCGTCACGCCGGACGACAGCATCTTGGCGCGGCTGACGCGCGCGGCATTCCTGTATTCGCTGCGCAACTGGGAGCGCCTCGGCGGCGTGCGCTACGACCGCTGCGGCGTGCTGCAGCTCGCGCGCAACGACAAGGAAATCGACGCCCAGCAGAAATCCACCGTCGGTCTGCCGGCCGACTATGCGCAGTTCGTGACGCGCGAGGAAGCCTCGGCGCACGCCGGCGTGCCGGTAGCCGCGCCGGGGCTGTGGTTCGCCGAAAGCGGCTGGATCAAGCCGCGCTCGCTGGTGCGCGCCCAGCTCGACGCCTGCGGTGATCTCCTGACCCGTCATTTCGGTTCGACCATCGAGAAAATACCGGAAGGAAAAATCGTCATTCTCGCCAACTCGGCCGAGGCGCCGAAGCTATGCGCAGTGCCGCACCTGCGACTGCGCCGCGTGCGCGGCCAGCTTACGTATGTGCCGGCCGATGCGATCGAGCCGCCGCGCCGCGTCGTGCTGCGCGGCGGAATGGTGCTGCCGCCGATCGACGGCGTGTGTGTGGTCGGCGCGAGCTACGACCTGGAAGACCCCGACGCCACGGTGCGCGAGGACAGCAACGCGGACAATCTCGAGCGGCTGAGGAACATCCTGGGCGTCGAAGTGCACGCGAAGACAAAAGGCAGGGTCAGCTTCCGCGCAGTGACGCCCGATCGGCTACCCGTCGTCGGCAAGATCGCAGAAGGCGTCTACGGCGCCTTTGCCTACGGCTCGCGCGGCCTGGTCTGGGCAGCGCTCGCGGCGGAGATCATCGCGAGCGCGCTGGAAGGCGAGCCTTTGCCGCTCGAAGGAAAACTAGTGGACGCGCTGCATCCGCAGCGATTTAAGAAACGCGCAGAATCGCGGGGCTCGCGTCCCTGACGTCGCGCAGGCCGGTGAGCGCCATCGTGACGTCGAGCTCCTTCTGCATGACTTCCAGCGCCTGTCGCACGCCCGGCTCGCCCATCGCGCCAAGCCCATAGACGTAAGCGCGGCCGATCATCGCCGCCTTGGCGCCGAGCGCCAGCGCCTTGAGCAGGCTCTGCCCGCTGCGGATACCGCCGTCGAACCAGACGTCGATCTTGTCGCCTACCGCGGAGGCGATCTCCGGCAGCGCGCGAATCGACGACATGGCGCCGTCGAGCTGCCGGCCGCCGTGATTGGAGACCACGATCGCGTCGGCGCCACTCTGCGCGGCGATCTTCGCGTCTTCGACGTCGAGGATGCCCTTGAGCACCAGAGGGCCGCCCCACAGGTTCTTCACCCACTCGACGTCCTTCCACGAGAGCGTCGGATCGAACTGGCCCGCGATCCACTGCGACAGCGTGGTCAGGCTCTTGGCGTCCGGAATGCGGCCTTCGAGGTTGCCGAAGCTCTTGCGCTTGCTCGTCATCACGTTGAATGCCCAGCCGGGCTTCGTCATGATGTCGAGCGCGGAGGCCAGGGTGAGTTTGGGCGGCACGGCGAGCCCGTTCTTCAGGTCGCGGTGGCGCTGGCCCTGGATTTGCAGGTCGAGCGTCAGCACCAGCGCCGAGCACTTCGCCGCCTTGGCGCGCTCGATGAGCGACGCCGCGAAGCCGCGGTCGCGCATCACGTAGAGCTGGAACCAGAACGGCTTGCCGGTGCCCCCGGCGACGTCCTCGATCGAGCAGATCGACATCGTCGAGAGCGTGAAGGGGATGCCGAAGTTGTGCGCGGCGCGCGCGGCGAGGATCTCGCCGTTGGCCCAGTTGAGCCCGAGCAGGCCCACCGGCGCGAGCGCCACCGGCATCGCGACCTCGCGCCCCAGCAGGGTGGTTTTCGTCGAGCGCCGGTCGACGTCGATGCCGACGCGCTGGCGCAGGCCGATCGCCTCGATCTCGGCACGATTGGCGCGCAGCGTGCACTCGGTGTACGCGCCGCAGTCGACATACTCGAAAATCGCCCGCGCCACGCGCTTCCTGGCCATCTCGCGCAGATCATCGATGTTGGTTACCACGGGCATGGCGGCGCATTTTACAATGCGCAATGGCGGCGACTCCGAGCGCGAAGTCCAGAGATAGCGCGAAGAATCCGATCCAGGTGATCGAGCGCATGATGAAGCTGCTCGACGTCCTGTCGCAGCATCCCGAGCCGCTGGGGCTCAAGCAGATCGCGCAGTACACCGGACTTCATCCCTCGACCGCGCACCGCATCCTCTCGTCGATGTCGGCCGATCGCATCGTCGACCGCGTCGAGCCGGGAAGCTATCGCCTCGGCATGCGCTTGCTCGAGCTCGGCAACCTGGTGAAATCGCGCATCAGCGTGCGCGAGCTCGCCCTGCCGCTGATGCGCGAGCTGCATTCGCAGACCGGCGAGACCGCCAACCTCTCGGTGCGCCACGACGACGAGATCGTCTATGTCGAGCGCAGCTCGTCGGGCCGCTCGGCGATGCGCGTCGTGCACGTGATCGGCGCACGCGCCTCTCTCCATGTGACCGCTGCGGGCAAACTCTTCCTGCTGGAGGATGGCTTTGCCCGGCTGCGCGACTACGCCAAGCGCACCGGCCTGGCGATGCACACCAAGAACACCATCACCAACCTCGCGCTGCTCGAGCGCGACCTCGAGCGCATCCAGCGCCAGGGCTGGGCGACCGACAACGAGGAAGCCGAGATCGGCGTGCGCTGCGTCGCCGCCGGCATCCGCGACGACGCCGGGCACCTGGTGGCCGCGCTCTCGCTCTCGACGCCGGCCGATCGCATGAAGGCGCACTGGGGACCGCTGGTCAAGGAAACCGCCGACCGCATCTCCGGCACCATCGGCCACCGCCCCACCAGCCGCATCGGCGCCGTCTAG
>DASWER010000485.1:0-8790 GCA_036394655.1 Burkholderiales bacterium | reverse complement strand
GCACGCGAGACGCAAGGCTGGGGCGCGCGCCGCGTGCTCGGCGTTAATCCTTTCTACATCGGCAAGGTGTGGCGCGACTGGTCGTTTGCGCGCGCAGCACGCGCGGCCTGGCAGCGCGAGGGGTTCGATCTGGTGCAATCGCACGAGCGCATTCCCGGCTGCGATGTCTATCGCGCGGGCGATGGCGTGCACCGGCGCTGGCTCGAGCTGCGCGCGCTGGTCGCGCCGCTGATTGAGCGCCTCGGTATCGCGCTCAATCCCTATCATCGTTACGTCTGTGCCGCCGAGCGGCGCCTGTTCGAGCATCCGCGGCTGCGCGCGGTGATCTGCAACTCGCGCATGGTGTCGGACGAGATCCGGCGCGCCTTCCGCATTGCGCCCGAGAAGCTGCACGTGGTCTACAGCGGCGTCGACCTCGCGCATTTCCACCCCAGCAGGCGCGAGGAGCTGCGCGGCGCAACGCGCGCCGAGCTCGGCTGCCAGCCGCGCGACACGCTGTTTCTGTTCGTCGGCGCCGGTTTTGCCCGCAAGGGCCTCGACGCCGCCATCGCGGCGCTGAAGCTCGCCAAGGAGCGCTCGTTCTGGCTGGTGGTCGTCGGTACCGATCGCGAGAGCCGCCGCTTCGCGCAAGCGGCTCGGCCCTTGGGCGACCGGGTACGCTTTCTCGGCGGACGCGAGGACGTGCGGCCGTTCTACGCCGCTGCCGACTGCCTTATCCTTCCGAGCCGCTACGACCCTTTTCCCAACACCGTGCTAGAAGCCTTTGCCATGGGCCTGCCGGCCATCGTCAGCTCGCGTTGCGGCGCCGCCGAGATCATCGAGCGCGGCGTCAATGGCTGGGTATGCGAGCCCGACGACGCGCCAGCGCTCGCGCGCCTGCTCCACGAAGCCGATCGCGCCATGCGCGGCGGCCACCTGCCGCAGGGCGCGCGCGAAACCGCCGAGCGCTACGGCATGGATGAAATGGCCGGGCGATTGAGCGCGCTGTACGCGAGCCTTACGCGGGAGGCGGCGTGACGCCGCAAACCTCGGGTGAGCTTTATCTCCGGCTGCTGTCCTATGTGCGGCCCTACGCCAAGGTATTCGCAATCGCCATGGTCGGCATGGTCGCGGCCGCTGCCACCGAGCCGCTGTTCCCGGCGCTGATCAAGCCGCTGCTCGACGGCGGTTTCGCTGCGCAGGGGCCGGCGCATCCGCCGATCGTTTTCGCCGCCGCCATCATCGGCATCTTCCTGATCCGCGGGATCCTGACGTTCACCTCGTCGTACTTTCTCAACTGGGTGTCGAACAAGGTGGTACTCGACCTGCGCCGGGCCATGTTCGGGCGCCTCTTGCGCCTGCCGGCGGAGTTCTACAACGATCACACCTCCGGCGCGCTGCTCTCGAAGGTGTCGTACGACGTCGCCGGCGTGAGCGGCGCGGCGAGCTTCGTGCTGACAGTGCTGGTGCGCGATTCGATCGCGGTGCTCGGCCTGCTCGCCTGGCTGTTCTATCTCAACTGGAAGCTCACGCTGATCGCGCTGCTGATCGTGCCGCCGATCGGTCTCATCGTGCGCGCCATCGCCGGGCGGCTGCGCCGCATGGCGCGCGGCGCCCAGCGCACGATGGGCGACATGGTGCACGTGCTGCAGGAAACCATCGAATGCCACAAGGTGGTCAAGGTGTTCGGCGGCGAGGACTACGAGGCCAACCGGTTCCGCAAGACGGCGAGCGAGCTGCGCGGCTTCCTGATGCGCGAGCAGGCCGCCGCCGCGCTGACCACGCCGATCACGCACGTGCTCGCCGCGATGGCGATCGCGGTGATCATCTACGTCGCTATGCAGGGCGCGATCGCCGACCGTGCGACCGTCGGCGAGTTCGCCTCGTTCATGACCGCGATGATGCTGCTGCTCGCGCCGATCAAGCACCTCACCGAGCTCAACCCGCATATCCAGCGCGGCCTGGCGGCGGCGGAAAGCGTGTTCGGCCTGATCGACGCGCCGGCCGAAGACGATCGCGGCAAGCTGGCGCTGGGCCGCGCGCGCGGCGAGCTCGCCTTCGACAACGTGAGCTTCACCTATCCGATGCGCGCGGAGCCGGCGCTCGCAGCGGTCAGCCTGCACATCCGCCCGGGCGAGACCGTGGTGCTTGTGGGCCCGTCGGGCGGCGGCAAGACCACGCTCGTGAACCTGCTGCCGCGGTTCTACGCGCCGGGTGCCGGCCGCATCCTGCTCGACGGCCAGGACCTGCAAGCGCTGACGCTGGACAGCCTGCGCGCCAACGTCGCGCTGGTCAGCCAGGAAGTGGTGTTGTTCAACGATTCGATCTACGCCAACATCGCCTACGGGCGCATGAGCGCCGCGCCGGAAAAGGACGTGATCGCCGCTGCGGAAGCCGCGCATGCCATGGCGTTCATCCGCGAGACGCCGGAAGGGCTCAACACGCTGATCGGCGAGAACGGCCTGCGTCTCTCCGGCGGGCAGCGCCAGCGGCTCGCGATCGCGCGCGCGCTGCTCAAGAACGCGCCGCTGCTGATCCTCGATGAAGCCACTTCGGCGCTCGACTCGGAGTCGGAGCGCCAGGTGCAGGCGGCGCTCGACACGCTGATGCGCGGGCGCACCACTATCGTCATCGCGCACCGGCTCTCCACCATCGAGCGCGCCGATCGCATCGCGGTGCTCGAGCGCGGCCGCATCGTCGAGCTCGGCAGCCACGCCGAGCTGCTCGCCAGGGAAGGCCTCTACGCGCGGCTCTACCGCACCCAGTACGCCGCCGAGCGCGCGGCGGCATGAAGATAGTGCATACGGAATCCTCGCTCGGCTGGGGCGGGCAGGAGCTGCGCATCCTCTCGGAGTCGCAGGGCCTCGCGCGTCGCGGCCACGAGCTCACACTCCTTTGCCCGCCTGAGGCGCGCATCTTTGCCGAGGCGCCTAACTGGGGGCTACGCACGGTGGCGGTCCCCATTGGGCGCAAACGGCTTGCTGGTCTGCTAGCACTCCGCAGGTGGTTGCGCGCCAATCGCTGCGATGTGGTGAGCACGCACAGCTCGACCGATTCCTGGCTGACCACCCTTGCAGTAGGCAGGACGCTGCCGATCGTGCGTACGCGGCATATCTCGGCGCCGGTGCCGCGCAATGCGCTGACGCGCTGGCTGTACGGCCGCGCCACACGCATCGTGACTGCGGGAGAAGCGCTGCGCCTGGACTTGATCGAGCGCGCCGGCGTGGCGCCCGAGCGCATTGCCTCGGTGCCGACCGGCGCCGATCCCAATGTTTACCGGCCGGGCGACAAGCAGGCGGCGCGGGCGCGGCTCGGGCTGCCGCCAGGCGCGCTGCTGATCGGCATCGTCGCCACGCTGCGCAGCTGGAAAGGCCACCGCTATCTGCTCGAGGCACTACCCGAGGGCGCGACCCTCGTCATCGCCGGCGACGGCCCGCAGCGTGAAGCGCTGCACGCTCAGACCAAGGCGGCGGGACTGGAACAGCGTGTGCGCTTCGCCGGCAACCAGCGCGACGTGCTGCCGTGGCTTCAGGCGCTCGACATCTTCGCGCTGCCCTCCTACGCGAACGAAGGCGTGCCGCAGGCGCTGCTGCAGGCGATGCTCGCCGGCCTGCCGTGCGTCACCACCGACGTCGGCAGCATTCGCGAGCTCGCGACGGATGGCGTTACCGCGCTAGTGGTACCGCCGAAGGATGTGCCGGCGCTGCGCCGTGCGCTCCAGACACTGATGGAGGATGCCGGGCTGCGCGCGAGGCTCGGCGAGGCGGCGCGGCGCCATTGCGCCGAAGCCTTGTCGTACGAGCGCATGCTCGACCGGATGGAAGCCACCTATCGGGAAGCTGCGCGCGAAGCCGCGGGGCGTTACTTGGAGCGGTAGGTCTTCGGTGCCGAGGCGACGTCGGAGCGCTGGCGGATCAGCTCGAGCACCGACTCATCCTGCGACTGCTCGCCGTGCGGCGCGAACAGCGCCTTGCCGCGGGTCGAGGCGTTCTCGCGCACCGGCGTGAGGTAATACGTCGCAATGCTCTTGCGGTACACGCCTTCGGGGCAGGCGATCGGGTCCGGCAGCCCGTGCCAGGCATGCGTGGTATCGAAGATCACGGCGCGGTTGAAGCGGCATTCCACCGCGTTCACTAGCTCTTTCGGGCCCGCCGCTTCCGCGTCGTGGCTCCACAGGCCGAGCGCGCCGCCCCATGCGGGGTCCCAGCCGCTGGTGAGATAGACGATCAGGTTGAGGCGCCGCTCGAGCTCGAGCTTCGGGTGCAGCGAGTAGTCGAGGTGGACGTTGAGCTTGCCGCCGCGGCCATGCAGGTGCCAGCCGCCGCCGTGCAGTCCGGAATCCGCGTGCAGGTCCTCGATGCCGGTGAGGCGATGCAGGCTGGCGACGAACGCGCCGTTGAGGAGGGCAAACACCCGGTAGGTGGTCGGCGGGAAGCGGTCCCAGTGGTTGAGCGCGCGCTTCTCTTCGATCGGGTTGCTGTACTCCATCCACGACGGATCGTTGAACGGCGGAATGTCGCGCTCCAGCGCCTCGGCAAGGCCGGGCTCGAAGAAGTCGTCGATCACGACGTGCGGGTACGGAGCCGCCTGCGCGTAGCTCTTTCGCATCCCGTCCCAGTCGATATCACTTCGGATCATGCGAAACGCGATTGTAATATCGCGCGGGCGCCACTTCATTGATTGCGGTAATAATTCGGCCATGCTGCTCGTTACCGGCGGTGCCGGCTTCATCGGCTCCAACTTCGTCGTCTCGACGCTGGCCCAGGACGACGAGCCGATCGTCACGCTCGACAAGCTGACCTACGCCGGCAGCCTCATGAACCTGTCCGCGCTGGCCGGCGACGCGCGCCACGTGTTCGTGCGCGGCGACATCTGCGACCGCGAGCTCGTCAGGACGCTGCTGCGCAAGCACAAGCCGCGCGCGATCGTGCATTTCGCCGCCGAGAGCCACGTCGACCGCTCGATCGCCGGCTCGGCCGAGTTCGTGCAGACCAACGTGGTCGGCACCTGGGCGCTGCTCGAAGAGGCGCGCGCCTACCGTGCAGATGATGCTTTCCGCTTTCTGCACATCTCGACCGACGAGGTCTACGGCTCGCTAGCAGCCGACGAGGCCGCGTTTACCGAAGATCGAGCGTTTGCGCCCAACAGTCCGTACGCGGCCTCGAAGGCCGCGGCCGACCATCTGGTGCGCGCCTACTTCCATACCCATGGGCTGCCGGTGCTGACGACCAATTGCTCCAACAACTACGGCCCGCACCAGTACCCCGAGAAGCTGATCCCGCTGATGATCCGCAACGCGCTCGCCGGCAAGCCGCTGCCGGTCTATGGCGACGGGCGCAACGTACGCGACTGGCTGTACGTCACGGATCACTGCGAAGCCTTGCGCCTGGTGCTCGCTAAGGGCGAGCCCGGCGAGACCTACAACATCGGCGGCGAAAGCGAACGCGCGAACAACGAAGTGGTGCAGACGCTGTGCGCCCTGTTGGACCAGGCGCGGCCGCGGAAAGCGGGCTCGTACGCCGATCTCATCGCGTTCGTCACCGACCGCCTGGGGCACGACCGGCGCTACGCCATGGATATCGCCAAGGTGCGCCGCGAGCTGGGCTGGCAGCCCAAGGAGAGCTTCGAGACCGGCCTGGAGAAGACGGTGCAGTGGTATCTCGCCAATCTCGAGCGCCATTTCGCGCAGGCGGTTGCATGAAAGGCATCCTGCTCGCCGGCGGCTCCGGTACACGCCTGTATCCGGCGACGCAGGTGATTTCAAAGCAGCTGCTGCCGGTGTACGACAAGCCGATGGTGTATTACCCGCTCACCACGCTGATGCTCGCCGGTATCCGCGACATCCTGCTGATCTCGACGCCGCAGGACACGCCGCGCTACCAGGACCTCCTCGGCGACGGCCGGCGCTGGGGATTGCAGCTGAACTATGCGGTACAGCCGAAGCCGGGCGGCATTGCCCAGGCGCTGCTCATCGCGCGGGAATTCATCGGCGGCGGGCGCGTGGCGCTGATCCTCGGCGACAACATCTTCTACGGCCACGAGATGAACACGCTGGTCAAGCCCGCCATGGAGCGCGAGCGCGGCGCCACGGTGTTCGGCTACCCAGTGAAGGACCCTGAGCGCTATGGCGTGGTGGAGTTCGATCAGCACGGCACGGCGAAGAGCATCGAGGAAAAACCAAAGCAGCCGCGCTCGCGCTACGCGGTCACGGGTTTTTACTTCCTGGATTCGCGCGCGGTGCAGATTGCGGAGCGCCTGAAGCCCTCGGCGCGCGGTGAGCTCGAGATCACCGATGTGCTGGACGACTATCTGAAGCGCGGCGAGCTCAAGGCGATTCCGGTCGGGCGCGGCCTGGCGTGGCTCGATACCGGGACGCACGAGGCGCTGCTCGAGGCGGCGCACTTCATCGAGACCATCGAGCGACGCCAGGGCCTCAAGATCGCCTGTCCCGAGGAAGTCGCCTACCGCATGGGGTACATCGACGCGCGCCAGCTCGAGGCGCTCGCCCGCCCCCTCGAGAAGAGCAGCTACGGTGAATACCTGCGAAGCGTCCTGTCGGAGCAGATTTACCGATGAAGGTCATTTCCACCGAGCTGCGCGAGGTGCTGCTGCTCGAGCCGCGGATCCACGAGGACGCGCGCGGCATCACTTACGAGAGCTTCAACCAGCGCGTGTTTCGGCAGGCCATCGGCAGCGAGGTGGTCTTCATGCAGGAGAACCGCTCGCGCTCGGTGAAGCACACCATTCGCGGCCTGCACTATCAGACCGGACATCCGCAGGGGAAATTGATCGGCGTGCTCTCGGGTGAGCTGTTCGACGTGGCGATCGACCTGCGGCGCAGCTCGCCGAGCTTCGGCAAATGGGTCGGCTTCCACCTCTCGGGCCGCGAGCATCGCTACGCCTGGATCCCGCCGGGCTTCGGCCACGGCTTCCTCGCTCTGTCGGAGGGCGTCGAAGTGGTCTACAAGATGTCCGAATACTGGGCGCCGGAGCTCGAGCGCGTGATCATCTGGAACGACCCGGATCTCGCCATTCGCTGGCCGTTTCCCGGAAACCCGGTGCTCTCGAAGCGCGATGCCGCGGCGCCGCGGCTGGCGCAGGCCGAGGTCTTTCCTTGAAAGTCCTGCTGACCGGGCGCAACGGCCAGGTCGGCTCCGAGCTCGAAAAGGTTCTGCAGCCGGCGCTCGCGACCGATCGCGCCGCACTGGAGCTCGCCGACGCCGATGCGATTCGCCGCCTGGTCCGTGAGCACAAGCCCGACGTGATCGTCAACGCCGGCGCCTATACCGCGGTCGACAAGGCAGAGGATGAGCCCGACCTGGCCACGGCCGTGAACGGCCAGGCACCCGGCGTGCTGGCCGAAGAGGCAAAGCGCCTCGGCGCACTGCTGGTGCATTACTCCACCGATTACATCTTCGACGGCGCCAAGCGCTCGCCTTACGTCGAGGACGACGCGCCCAACCCGCTCGGTGTTTACGGGCGCACCAAGCTCGAGGGCGAAGCGCGCATCCGCGCCTCGGGATGCCGGCATCTGATCGTGCGCACCGCGTGGGTTTACGGGCGCGGCGGCAATTTCGTGCGCGCGATCCTGCGGCAGGCCGAGCGCGGCGCGGCGCTGCGCGTGGTCGATGACCAGATCGGCGCGCCCACCTGGGCGCACGATATCGCGCTCGCTACGGCACTTCTGATCGGCAAAGGCGCCGAAGGCACCTTCCACGTCAGCGCGGCGGGCGCGGCCAGCTGGTACGAAGTCGCGCTCGAGATCCTGCGCCTGGCCGGGCGGCGCATCGAGGTACGCGCCGTCAGCACCGCTGAGTACGGCGCGAAGGCGCCGCGGCCGCGCTACTCGGTGCTCGACAACGGCAAGCTGCGCGGTACGGGCATTGCGCCGATCGCGCAATGGCGCGAAAGGCTCGCAGCGCATCTAAAATCGGCGGCCTGATGGAATTCACCGATCTCAAGGCACAGTACCGTGCGCTGAAACGCGAGATCGACGCGCGCATGCAGCGCGTGCTGGACCATGGGCAGTTCATCCTCGGTCCTGAAGTGCGCGAGCTGGAGGAAAAGCTCGAGGCCTATACCGGCGCCAAACACTGCGTGACGGTCGCTTCCGGCACCGAGGCGCTGCTGATCGCGCTGATGGCGCTCGACGTAAGACCCGGCGACGAGGTCATCACCACGCCGTTTACCTTCATCGCCACCGCCGAGATGATCGTGCTGCTCGGCGCCAGGGCGGTATTGGTCGACGTCGAGGAAGACACGGCCAACATCGATGCGCGGCAGATCGAGGCGGCCATCACGCCGCGCACGCGGGCCATCATGCCGGTTTCGCTCTACGGCCAGCCCGCCGACATGGACCAGATCAACGCCATCGCGGCGCGCCATCGCCTCGCGGTGATCGAAGACGCCGCGCAAAGCTTCGGCGCGCGCTACAAGGGCCGGCCAAGCTGCAACCTCTCGACCATCGGCGCGACCAGCTTCTTTCCGTCGAAGCCGCTCGGCTGCTACGGCGACGGCGGCGCGCTCTTCACCAGCGACGACGCGCTGGCCAGGGCGATGCGCGAAATCCGCCACCATGGCCAGAGCGGGCGCTACCAGCACACGCGCATCGGCGTCGGCGGGCGCATGGATACGCTGCAATGCGCGGTGCTGCTGGCGAAGCTCGGGCGCTTCGACTGGGAGCTCGAGCGGCGCATTGCGCTCGCTCAGCGTTACGACGGGCTGCTCGCCAGGCTGCGCCCGATCCGCGTCAAGCCCGACCGCACCAGCGTCTACGCGCAGTACACCATCCGCAGCGCCGAGCGCGCACGC
>DASWER010000484.1:0-1940 GCA_036394655.1 Burkholderiales bacterium | reverse complement strand
GCGCGCGAAGCGCAGCGCGAGGCCGCCCGGATATTGCGAGCTTTCCTGCAGGTCGTTGAAGGCGATCTCGACCACCAGCTCGGGCCGCAGGTGGACGGTCCATTCGTCGCGCGCGGTCTCGCGCTTGAGGAATTCCCGCGTCTGCCACTCGAGCGTGGCGTCGGTCAGCCCCTTGAAGGTTTTGCCGAGCATGACGAAGCCGCCGGCGGCCGGATCGCGCGCGCCCAGGTGCAGGTTTGAAAGCTTGCCACGGCGCCGGCCGTGGCCCCATTCCGCCGCCAGCACCACCAGATCGAGCGTGCGCGCGCGCTTGACCTTGAGCCACGCGCCTCCGCGACGCCCCGCTTCGTAGGGAGCATCGAGCGCCTTTGCCATGACGCCTTCATGGCCGGCAGCGAGCGCTTCCTGGTAGAAACGCTCCGCTGCCTCGGCGTTGCTGGTGATGAGCGCGGGCGTGACCAGCTCGGGCGCGAGCGCCTTCACCAGCAGCTCGCGTCGCTCGCGCGTCGGATGGTCGAAGAGCGCGGCGCCGTCCAGGTACAGGCAATCGAAGAAAAATACCGAGAGCGGCAGCTCGCTCGCGCGCCCGGCGTCCTGCTGACTGCCGAAGCGGCTCATGGTCACCGGAAAGGGATGCGGACGTCCATTCGAGCGCAGCGCGATCGCCTCGCCGTCGAGGATCAGCGATTGCGCGCCCGCGCGGCGCACCGCGGCGACGATTTCCGGCACGCGCGTCGTGACGTCGTTCAGGTTGCGCGTATAGACGCGCACCTCGTCCGCGGCCTTGTGCACCTGGACGCGCGCGCCATCGAGCTTCCACTCGACCAGCGCAGTGCCGAGCGCGGCAAGCGCAGCCTGCATGTCCTCGGCCGGCTGGGCAAGCATCGGCAGCACCGGCTGCATCACGCGCACCGAGAACTGCGCGAGCGCCGAGGCGCCGCCGCTGAGCGCAGCCGCGGCGACCGGCGCGATGGCGCCGGCGAAGGAGACCGCACGGCGCACCTCAGCCGCCGGCAGCTGCGCTGCGGCGGCGACGGCTTCCACCATGATTCCTTCGAGCGCACCCTGGCGCAGCTCACCGACGATCAGCCGCACCAGAAAATCCTGCTCGTCTGCCGTGGCTCGCTGGAACAGCTCGCGCAAGAGCGCGGTGCGCCGCTCGGCGGCGCCTTTGCCCTTCACCCGCTTGAGTTGCTCGAAGGCCGCGTCGACATCGCCTAATGCCAGCGAGGGTGCTGGCGCAGCGCTCGCGCGCGCCGCTTGCAAGGCGGCGAAGCCGACGGCCAGCTTGCCTTGGCGGATATCGCCGCTAAGGTGGGGCAGCGCGATCTCGATCTCCTTGGCCTCGAGCGGCGCCAGGAACTCGGCGAGGCTGCGGATCTTCGCCAGGCGGCTGGAAGTTGCAGCGACCTGGTTCGAGACCCGAACCAGCGCGGCAAAGCCGGTCACGCGGTCGTGGTCGAGGTCGTGGTGGCGGCGGTGGCTTCTGCCGGCAGCTTGAGCATCAGGGAAAGCAGCAGATGCAGCTTGTCGCGCATCTGGCGGCGGTCGACGATCATGTCGATCGCGCCCTTCTCGACCAGGAACTCGGCGCGCTGGAATCCTTCCGGCAACTTCTGCCGCACGGTCTGCTCGATGACGCGCGGCCCGGCGAAGCCGATCAGCGCCTTCGGCTCGGCGAGCACCACATCGCCGATCATGGCGAAGCTCGCCGACACCCCACCCATGGTCGGATCGGTCAGCACGGTGACGAACGGCAGGCGCCGCTCGGCGAGATCGGTCAGCGCCGCGGTCGTCTTGGCCATCTGCAGGAGCGACAGCGCGCCCTCCTGCATGCGTGCGCCGCCCGAGGCGCAAACGCACACGAACGGCAGCTTCTGCTCGATGGCGACCCGCACGCCGCGCACGAAGCGCTCGCCGACCACCGAGCCCATCGAGCC
>DASWER010000483.1:0-2685 GCA_036394655.1 Burkholderiales bacterium | reverse complement strand
GCGCGCGGCGACATCGACGCCTACGTGGGCGCCGAGCCCGGGCCCGGCATCAGCCTGGCGAGCGGCGTCGGCAAGGTGGTCGAGTATCCGTACAGCACCGCGATCGGCACGCTCAACATGGTCTGGGGCGTGAAGGCCGACACCATCGAGAAGAACCCGGCGCTGGTGAAGATGATGATGGAGATGCACAAGAAGGCGACCGACTACGCGATGGGCAACCGCGACGCGATGGTCGACATGGCGATGCAGAAGCTCGGCCAGCAGAGGAAATCGATCGAGCTCGCGGCGCCGAACGTCGAGCTCACCTGGAAGATCGACGAGCAGTTCATCCAGCGCGCCAAGGCCTACGCGCAGCTCATGTACGAGAAGAAGCAGATCCGCGAGCTGCCGAACCTGGACAAGTCGATCACCACCAAGTTCATGTAGCGATGCAGCGCGTCCGTGCCATCGCCCTGGGCGCCGGCTTTCCGCTGGCGCTCATCATCCTGTGGCACGCCGCGGTCCTGTCGAGCGGCACCAAGCTCGTGCCGACGCCGTACATGGTCGCGGTGATGATGCGCGACTTCGCGTTCGGCGGCGTGTACGACGACGCCTTCAGCGGCACCATCCTCACCCACCTGCTCGCGTCGATGCAGCGCGTCTACGGCGGCTTCTTCCTCGCCGCCGCCCTCGGCGTTCCACTGGGCCTGGTGATCGGCAAGGTGCCGCTGCTGCGCCAGCTGCTCGACCCGACGCTGTCGCTCCTGCGGCCGATCCCGGTGACCGCGTGGCTGCCGCTGTCGATGGTGTTCTTCGGCCTGGGGCCGCGCTCGGCGGTGTTCCTGGTTTTCCTGGGCGCCTTCTATCCGATCCTGCTCAACACCATCTTCGGCGTGCGCTCGGTGGATCCGCGCCTGTTCGAGGCAGCCAACATGCTGGGCTGCGACGGCACCAGCCTGTTCCGCAAGGTCGTCCTGCCCGCCGCGCTGCCGAGCATCTTCACCGGGCTGCGCCTGGGCCACGGCTTCGCCTGGATCCTGATCGTGGTGGGCGAGATGACCGGCGTGCCCACGGGTCTCGGGTCGGTGATCATGGATGGCAGGACGCTGTCGCGCGCCGACCTCGTGATCACCGGCATGATCGTCATCGGCGTCGCCGGGTTCCTGTGCGACCGGCTGATCGTGGCGCTGAACAATTACGTCCTGCGCTGGAGCCCGCAGCACCATGGCTGACCGGCGCCCGTTCCTCCACGTGCGCGACGTCAGCAAGACGTTCGTCATCGACAACGAGCGCATCGACGCGCTGCACAAGGTCGAGCTGATCGTCGGCAAAGGCGAATTCGTCTGCCTGATCGGCGCTTCGGGCTGCGGCAAGTCGACGCTGCTGCGCATCGTCGCCGGCTTCGAGCAGCCCACGTCGGGCGACGTGCGCGTCTACGACGCACCGATCACCGGACCCGGCAGCGATCGCGGCATGGTGTTCCAGGACTACGCGCTGTTTCCCTGGATGACGGTGCGGCAGAACGTCGCGTTCGGTCCGCTGCAGAAGGGGCTGAAGGAAGCGCACGACATCGCCGGCAAATATCTCGAGATGGTCGGCCTCACCAAGTTCGCCGACCGCTTTCCCTACCAGCTCTCGGGCGGCATGAAGCAGCGCGTGGCGATCGCGCGCGTGCTCGCCAACGAAGCCAACATCCTCCTGATGGACGAGCCCTTCGGCGCGCTCGATGCGCTCACGCGCGAGCAGCTGCAGGACGAGCTGCTCGAGATCTGGGCGCGCACGCAGGTGACGATCCTCTTCGTCACGCACTCGGTGGAGGAAGCCACGCTGCTCGCCGACCGCGTCGTCGTCATGACCGCGGGCCCCGGCCGCATCGAGAGCGACAACCCGGTGCGCCTGCGCCGGCCGCGCGACGTCTCGGCGCCCGATTTCAACGAAGTACGGCGCACGCTCACGCAAAAGCTGACCAGCCACGTCTCGCGGCGCCAGCTCAAGACCGCCGCCTGATTCGGGGCCAGGGTCGTAATTATTCGCGGGGCCAGCGCTCCCCTCGCCAAGCGACGCGCGCGATAGTCTAATCCCGGTACACGAGGCAGGAGGTCCCATGAAATCCGTCATCCGGTGCCTGAGCGCCGTGCTCGCGTTCGCGGCGATCAGCCCGGCGCTTGCGCAGCGTGGCTACCCCGACAAGCCGATCAAGCTGGTGGTCGGATTTCCGCCGGGCACCGCCGCCGACATCATCGCGCGCATCGTCGCGCCGAAGCTCGGGGATGGGCTGGGGCAACCCGTCGTAGTGGACAACAAGCCGGGAGCGGGCAGCAATATCGGCGCCGAGCTCGCGGCGCGCGCGGCGCCGGATGGCTACACGCTGCTGGTCGGCACGTCGGCCAACGTGATCAGCGACAGCCTCTACAAGCTTTCCTTCAATTTCTCGGCCGATCTGGCGCCGATCGCGCTCGTCGCTGAGGTGCCGGGCATCGTGGTGGCGCATCCGTCGGGGCCCAATAGCATTGCCGAACTCATAGCGTCGGCAAAGGCGAACCCCGGCCAGATCACCTACGCGTCTTCCGGCTCCGGCACCATTACGCATCTCTGGGCGGAGCTTTTCGCCCTGACGACGGGCGCCAAGCTCGCGCACGTTCCGTACAAAGGCAGCGCTCCGGCGACGATCGATCTGCTCGCCGGCCGGGTGACGCTGCAGTTCAC
>DASWER010000482.1:0-4677 GCA_036394655.1 Burkholderiales bacterium | reverse complement strand
GCGCCCGCCGGCGGTGCTCGGCGACGCGGTGCACGTCATCGGCCCGGCGTACAAGGCCGGCTCCTTCCCCTCGGGCCACGCCACCACGGCATTCGCCATCGGCGGGCTGCTCGCGCTCGGCCTGCGCGCGCGATGGCTGGTAATGCTCATCGTCGGCGTGGCCACGCTGGTGGCGCTGTCGCGCGCCGTGGTCGGCGTGCACTGGCCGCTCGATATCCTCGCCGGCGTGTTCGGCGGCTGGCTCTGCGCCGTTGCCGGGCTCTGGATCGGCCGGCGCACCGCGCATTTCGGCGCCCGGCCGCCGGTGCAGTGGGCACTCGGCGCCTTTCTCGCCGCATGCGCGCTGGCGCTCGTCTTCGGCCACGACAAGAGCGGCTATCCGCAGGCCGATTTCCTCCAGCACGCCATCGGGATTTGCTGCCTCGCTGCCGCGGCGGCTAGACTGAAGCGTGCTGCCGCATAACCCCGCGCTTCAAGTCTCGGTCGTCATCCCGGTCTACAACGAGGAGGCGAACGTCGCGGAGCTGGTCGAGCGCGTCGGCGCCGCCATGCTGCGCTCGGGCAAAACCTTCGAGCTGATCTGCGTCGACGACGGCTCGCGCGACCGCTCGGCAGCCGCGCTCGAGGCGCTCTCGGCGGAGCGGCCGTGGCTCAAGCCGCTGTATCTCATCCGCAACTATGGCCAGTCGGCGGCACTGCAGGCCGGCTTCGACGCCGCGCAGGGCGAGATCATCGTCACGCTCGACGGCGACTTGCAGAATGATCCGGACGATGTGCCCGGGCTTTTGAAATTGCTGGATGAGCGACCGGACATCGACGTCATCTCCGGCTGGCGCAAGGACCGGCAGGACCGCACCGTGTCGCGCAAGCTGCCCTCGGCCGCGGCAAACATGGTCATCTCCCGGGTAACGGGCGTGAAGCTGCACGACTATGGGTGCGCGCTGAAGCTTTACCGGGCAGACGTGATCCGTGGCCTGCGCCTCTACGGCGAGCTGCACCGCTTCATCCCCGCGCTCGCCGCCGAGGTCGGCGCCAACATCGTCGAGGTGCCGGTGCGCCACCACGCGCGCACGCGCGGCGTCTCGAAGTACGGCATCGACCGCACCTTCCGCGTGCTGCTCGATCTGCTGTGGATCAAGTTCCTGATGCGCTTCCTGCACCGGCCGCTGCAGGCGTTCGGCGGAGTGGGACTCGCGTTCGGTGCCGCGGGCTTCCTGATCCTCGCCTGGCTCGCATTCGACAAGCTGGTGCTCGGCGCGGACATCGGCGGCCGTCCCCTGCTGCTGCTGGGCGTGCTGCTCGCGCTGCTCGGCGTGCAGCTCGTCGCCACCGGCCTGATCGGCGAGCTCCTCACGCGCATCTACCACGAGCCGCAAGGACGTCCGCAATACCTGCTGCGGCGCCAGCCCAGAAAAGGCAGTTGAAAACCGCCGGGCGCATCGCGCTTGGCGTCGCGCTGCTCGTCGCCGTTGTCTGGTACGTCGATCCGGCGGCGCTGGCGCGGCAGCTCGCGGCGATCGAGGTGCGCTGGTTCATCGCCGGGGTGGCGGCGTCCGTGGTCTCCAATATTTTCTCCGCAGCCCGCTGGGCGGCGATCGCGCGCGGGCTCGGCCTCAAGGCGCCGCTTGGCGCGGCAGTGCGCATGTATTTCCGCGGCATGACCATGAACGTGCTGCTGCCGGGCGCGACGGTCTCCGGCGATCTGCTGCGCGGCTACCAGCTCGCGCAGCAGCAGAACAATCCTCTTTTGCGCTCCGGCCTCTCGGTGCTGCTGGATCGGCTGAGCGGGCTGTGGATCCTCTGCGCGTGCTCGCTCTTCTCACTCATTGCCGCGCTGGCCATCGGCCTGGTGCCGGTGGAGAAGCACACCTGGATCTACCTCGCCGGGCTGGTGGTGGCACTCGCGCTGCCGTGGCTGCCGCTGCCGGTCGAGCGCGCGGAAAACGCGCGCCGCCAGGCGCTGCAATCGGGCGGCCCGATCCTGCGCTCGATCTGGCTCTCGGTGCTGGTGCAAGTATTTTCCGCCATGGCGCTCTGGTTCGGCGGCTTCGCCGCCGGTGTGCAGCTCAGCTATCCGGTGATGCTCGCGGCCGCGGCGCCGATCTTCATCATGGGCGCGATGCCGCTCGGCTGGGGCGGCTTCGGCGCGCGCGAGCTTTCAGCGGTGCTGGTGCTCGGCGCGCTCGGCGTTGCGCCCGAGCAGGCGACGGTCACCGCGTTGCTCTACGGGATTTCGATGGTGCTGCAGGGGGTCGTCGCCGCGCCGCTGTTTCTGGTCACGGAGTAATTCGGGGTCAGGACCCGAATTAACTGCGGATTTCGGCGGCGGTGCCCAGACGGTGGCCGACGCCGTTCTTGAGGCGCATCACCTTCCAGAAGAAGTTGATGCGCGAGAGCTCGGTGAGCTCGTCGGCGCGCGCCACCATGTCGCGCAGCTCGAAGTCGGGATGGAAGCCGAGCTTGTCGGAGAAGCGCGCGAGGCCCTTCTCCACCGCGGCGACGAAGCGGTTGTCGGAGCGCACGTGGTTGACGAGGAAGATCTCGCCGTTGGGCCGGCAGACGCGGTGCAGCTCTTCGAGCAGATGCGCCGGCCGCTCGACCACCGAGACGACGTACATCGCGACCACCTTGTCGAAGCTCGCGTCGGCGAAGCTCATGCGCTCGGCGTCCATCTCGAGCAGCGCCTCGACGTTGGGCAGCCGGCGCCGCGCCACGCGGCGGCGCGCCTTCTCGAGCATCTCGCTCGAGACATCGATGCCGGTGATGGTCACATCGCGCGGATAAAGCGGCAGCGACAGGCCGGTGCCGACGCCGACCTCGAGCACGCGCTCCCCGGAGCGCAGCCGCAGCGCCTGGACTACCGCCTTGCGACCGGGCTGCAATACCGGCCCGAACACCGCGTCGTAGACACCCGCGTAGCGGCGATAAGCCGCTTTAACCGACTCTATCTGCATGCCTGATCCGTGAGGGTCCGGGGGGCTCTTGGGAGCAGCGCCTTGGTTAGCGGCACCTTGCAGGCATTATGCCGCAGAGGCGCGGCCTCCTGCACGGCTGCCTCGGCGGCGGCTGCGAACCTGTCCTCGCTCGTCTCGGCCCCAACGGGGTCATCCCGCTGGCCTAGCAAACGGCGCTCCCGGGCACGCGAATTGCGAACGTACTGACCGTTCGATGAAGATCGCGCAGATCGCACCGCTCGCCGAAAGCGTCCCTCCCAAGCTCTACGGCGGCACCGAGCGCGTCGTGTCCTATCTCGCCGAGGAGCTGATGCGTCTCGGGCACGACGTGACCCTGTTCGCCAGCGGCGACTCGGAGACGACGGCTCCGCTCGCCCATCTCACCCTGATGCTCGAGCAGGTGCGCCAGCGCGCGCACCAGTTCGACATCCTGCATTTCCACGTCGAGTATGCGCACTTTCCGCTATTCCGCCCGATGGCGCGCAAGACCGTGACGACGGTGCATGGCCGGCTGGACCTCGCGGACCTGCAGCCGCTCTATCGCGAGTTCAGCGACATGCCGCTGGTGTCGATCTCCAACGCTCAGCGCCGCCCGCTGGCGCTTGCCAACTGGGTGGGTACGGTGCATCACGGACTCGCGCGCGAGGTCTGCCCCTTCAATCCTGCGCCACGAGGCGGATATTTCGCATTTCTCGACCGTGTCTCGCCCGAGAACGGGCTGGAGCGCGCCATCGAGATCGCGCGCCGCGCGGGTGCGCGCCTGCGCATCGCCGCGAAGATCGATCAGGCCGACCGCGAATACTTCCGCAGCCATATCGAGCCGCTGATCGCGGCGACACCCGTGGCCGAATTCGTGGGCGAGCTGACCGAGGCGCAGAAGCCCGCGTTCCTGGGCAATGCCACGGCGCTGCTCTTTCCGATCGACTGGCCCGAGCCTTTCGGCCTCGCCATGATCGAGGCGATGTCCTGCGGCACGCCGGTGATCGCCTGGCCGCACGGCTCGGTGCCCGAACTGGTCGAAGACGGCCGCACCGGCTTCGTCGTCGACTCGATCGACGCGGCGGTGGCGGCGCTCGGGCGCGTGGCGCGTCTCGACCGCAGCTTGGTGCGCGAGCGCTTCGAGGAGCGCTTCTCGGCCGCCCGCATGGCGCAGGACTATCTCTCCGTCTACCGGGCGCTCGGCCGGCGCCGCGCGGTCGCTGCCGTATGAGACGGGAAAGCGCAGTGGCGACGGGTAGTGCGAAACGAGGCGTGAACGCCGGCCGCAGAATGCGGCATCATAGGCGGCTATGCTTACTACCCAAGAGAAGCAATACCCCCTGGTCGGCTCGAAGTGGAAGGACGTCGACCGGCGCGTGAAGCGCACCGTCCAGGTCGTGCGGCTCGACACCACGAAGCGCCGCGTGCGCATCCACTGCATCGAGACCGACGTCCTGTCCTGGGCGAAGCCGGAGCGCTTCGGCCGCAGCGGCGGCTACACCCCGGTCTAATCGAGGTAACGCTGCGAGGAGCCCGCGGCGTCGCGCGACGGCGGCGGCTCCGACGATTCCCCGGCCGAATTGCCAGACCCGGCTGGCCCGGTCTCATCGAGGATCAGGTCGACGATGCGCAGGAAGATCTCGCGCGGCGGCTTGCCCTTGTCGGCGATCCACTTGTCGATGTCGGCAGTCGGAATGTGCAGCACCTTCGAGAGCTTCTCGCGCCCGCCGAGCAACTCCGCCGC